>CAZHDF010000006.1:40590-42902 GCA_964531525.1 uncultured Alphaproteobacteria bacterium
CCGTTACCTGGGGCCGTTACCTGGAGCGGCCTAATCAATTCGCGCAGCCTTGCACGCGCAATATAGTGCGCCCGGCGCCCGCGCGCCATGCCTGGAATCGCGGAGACCCGGGCCGGCGCCGATTCATTTCGAAAGAAATATGCTCTAGACTCGACGCCATGGCGAAATCTCCCCTGATCGGCCTGACCCTCGACGCCGAGCCGCCCGGCGGCTTTTCCAGCCTGCCCTGGTATGCGCTGCGCGAGAATTACTTCACCGCCATCCGCCGCGCGGGCGGCCTGCCGGTGGCGCTGCCCCATGCGCCCGACGACGCGCGCGCCTATCTCGACCGGCTCGACGGGCTGGTGGTGACGGGCGGCGCCTTCGATGTCGACCCGGCGCTGTTCGGCGCCCGAACCCGCCATGAAAGCGTGACCACCAAGGACCGCCGCACCGCCTTCGAGCTCGCCGTGACCCGCGCCGCGCTCGATCGCGACATGGCGGTGCTCGGCATCTGCGGCGGCCAGCAGCTTCTCAACGTGGCGCTCGGCGGCACGCTCATCCAGCATATCCCCGACGAGATCGAGGGCGCGCTCGAGCACGAGCAGCCCAACCCGCGCACCGAGCCCGGCCATCGCGTGACGATCGAGGCGGGCAGCCTTCTGCATCGCATCGTCGGCGTCGACGAGCTCGCGGTGAACAGCGCCCATCATCAGGCGGTTCTGGAGCCCGCGCCCGGGCTGGTGGTCGACGCCCGCGCCCCCGACGGCGTGATCGAGGGGATCGAGGCCCCCAAGCGCCGCTTCTGCATCGGCGTGCAGTGGCACCCCGAATACGCGATCAGCGACGGCGATACGCGGCTGTTCGACGCCTTCATCGCCGCCGCCGGCTGAGAACGCTCCCATGTCCAAGCCGAAGACCGGGATGCCGTCTGGCGCGTCGGGCGCGGGCGAGCGCATCGCCAAGCGGCTCGCGCGCGCCGGGCTGTGCTCGCGCCGCGAGGCCGAGCGCTGGATCGCCGACGGCCGGGTCGCGGTCGACGGCGTCGTGCTGACGACGCCGGCGGTGGTGGTCGACAGGTCCGCGCGGATCACGGTCGACGGCCGCCCGCTCGGCCCGGTCGAGCCCGCGCGGCTGTGGCGGTTTCACAAGCCGCGCGGCGTGATCTGCACGCGCCGCGACCCCGAGGGACGGCCGACCGTGTTCGACCGGCTGCCCAAGCCGCTCGCCGGGGTCAAGCTGGTCGGGCGGCTGGATCTCGATTCCGAGGGGTTGCTGCTGCTCACCAACGACGGCGAGCTCGCCCGCCGATTGGAGCTTCCCGCGTCCGGCTGGCTGCGGCGCTACCGCGTGCGCGCCTATGGCGAGGTCGCGCCCGAGCGGCTCGCCGCATTGGCCGAGGGCATCACGGTCGAGGGCGTCCATTACGGCCCGATCGAGGCGCGGCTCGAGACGCGCAAGGGGCGCAACGCCTGGTATGCGGTGAGCTTTCGCGAGGGGCGCAACCGCGAGCTGCGCCGGGTGTTCGACCATCTCGGCCTTTCGGTCGGCCGGCTGATCCGCGTGGGCTTCGGGCCGTTCGAGCTCGGCCGCCTCGAGCCCGGCGCGGTCTCCGAGCTGCCCGCGCGCTCCTTCGCCGAGCTGGTCGACGCGCCGCCGCCCCCATCGCCATCACCACCCGCCCGGGGCCGCAAGCATGCGCGTTCTCGGCGGTAGGCTGCGCGGCCGCCGCCTCGCCGCGCCCCCGGGCCGCGCCGTCCGGCCGACGGGCGCGCGGGTGCGCGAGGCTTTGTTCGACATGCTCGCCCACAACCCCTGGGGGGCGGACGGGCGGCCCGCGCTCGAAGGCGCCGTGGCGCTCGACGCCTTCGCGGGCACCGGCGCGCTCGGCATCGAGGCGCTCTCGCGCGGGGCCGCGCGGGCGATCTTCCTAGATCGCGACGCCGCGGCGCTCGATGTTCTGCGGCGCAATCTCCGCGCGCTCGGCCTCGACGATCTGGCCGAGACGCGGCGCGGCGACGCGACCCGTCCGGGCCGCGCCCCTCTGGCCGCGACGCTCGCCTTCCTCGATCCGCCCTATCGCTCGGGTCTCGCCGCGTCCGCGTTGATCGCGCTGGCGCGCGCCGGCTGGCTCGCGCCCGGCGCGGTCTGCGTGGTCGAGGAGGCCGCCCGCGCCCCCTTCGACCCGCCCCCCGGCTTTGCGCCGCTCGCCGCGCGCCGCTGGGGCGACACCCGGATCGCCTTCCTGCGGGCTCCGTGAAAACTCCAACCCCGCCAAGCCGCTCTCCCCCGGCGCGCAACGCGCGCCGGCAAGCGCGACCGCGCGCCCGAGC
>CAZHDF010000007.1:0-32496 GCA_964531525.1 uncultured Alphaproteobacteria bacterium
CGGACCGTGGTCTCGTCGATGATCTCGACCTTCGGCAGTTCGCCGTTCACGCGCAGGATCTTGGGTGGGCCGAGGGGCGAGAGCATGGGCTCGTTGGCCACGTCCTCCCAGTAGTAGCGGAAATCCTCGGTCGTGAACGGCGCGCCGTCGGACCATTTGTGCCCGGGCCGCAGGTAAAGGGTGAACACGCGCCCGTCCTCGATCTCGACGCGCCGGAGAATGTCGGGGCGCAGGTCGAAATTCTCGTCGTAGACCACCAGCCGGGCGTAGCCGTTGACCACCAGCATGCGCAGATCGCGCGGCCGGCCGATCAGCATCCGCCAGGCGCCGCCATGGACCCCGGGCTCGCGCCAGCCGCCGGGATGGGCGACCAGCGGCCGGGCGGGTAGGCGCCGGGCGACCGGGGGCAGGGTTCCCTCGGCGACCGCCGGGGCGAGCATCGGCGGGCCGGTCAGCGTCGCCGGCAGCGGCGCGGAAGGATCGGCGAGCACCACGGTCGCCGCCCTGGCCGCGCCCGTCCACAGAACGACGGCCGCCGCCAGGGCGACGACGAGACCCGCCCCCCGCCTTTGGCCGCTCACGACGCCGCCTCGCGGATCGTGTCTCGGATCGCATCGGGTTCCGAAACCCGCAGGAAATGTCCGTCGCCCAGCGCGACCAGGGCGCCCGTCTCGCCCGGAGCGAGGGTGAAGGGCGCGGGCCAGGCCGCCGGGTCGGAGGCGCGATCCTCGGCGATCGCGTCGAAATCGAGCGGCCGGTCGGGGTCGGGCTCGGGCACGGCGGCGAGCAGCGCGCGGGTATAGGGGTGGCGCGCGTCGTCGAACAGCCGCGCGCGTGGCGCGATCTCGACCAGGCGTCCGGCGCACATCACCGCGATCCGATCGGCCATGTAATCGACCACCGCGAGGTTGTGCGAGACGAACAGGTAGGTGAGGTCGAGCGCGTCCTTGAGGTCCTTGAGCAGATTGAGGATCTGCGCCTGGATCGAGACGTCGAGCGCCGAGACCGGCTCGTCGCAGATCAACAGCTCGGGCGCGAGCGCGAGGGCGCGCGCGATCACGATCCGCTGGCGCTGGCCGCCCGAGAAGCTGTGGGGATAGCGCCGGAGATAGCGAAAATCGAGCCCCACCAGGCGCATCAGCTCCTTCACGGTCGCCGCCCGCGCGGCCGCGTCGCCGATGCGGTGGATTTCGAGCGGCTCGGCGATGATGTCGGAGACCGTCATCCTCGGGTCGAGCGAGCCGAACGGGTCCTGGAAAACGAGCTGCACCTTGCGCCGGTAGGCGAGCAGCTCCGCGCCCGAGAGTCCGAGCACGTCGCAGGCCGCGCCCTCGGTTCGGAACGCGATCTCGCCCCGGTCGGGGGCGAGCGCGCGCATGAGCATCTTGCTCAGCGTGGTCTTGCCGCAGCCCGATTCGCCGACCAGGCCGAGGCACTCGCCCCGGCGAATCTCGAAGCTCACGTCGTCGACCGCCACCGCCTCCGGCGCGTTCGCCTTTCGGCGGCGAGTAGCGAAGGTCTTGCGCAGGCCCTTGACGACCAGCAGCGGTTGATCGGCGGCATCGGCTTCCGCCGGCGACCGGCGTCGGGCGAGCAGCGACGTCTCGCCCGGGGTTACGCTGCGCACCGGAACCAGGCGCTCGCCGGGCGCGCGCCCGAGCCGGGGCACCGCGCGCAGCAGCGCCTTGAGGTATGGGTGGCGCGGATCGCGGAAGATATGGTCGAGCGTGCCCTGCTCCATCACCCGGCCGCGATAGATCACGACGATCTCGTCGGCGACGTTGGCGACCACGCCGAGGTCGTGGGTGATCATCAACACGGCCATGCCGAGCTCGCGCTGGAGATCCTTGATCAGCTTCAGGATCTGCGCCTGGATGGTAACGTCGAGCGCGGTGGTCGGCTCGTCGGCGACCAGCAGCGCGGGCCGACAGATCAGCGCCATGGCGATCATCGCCCGCTGACGCAGCCCGCCCGACAGCTCGAAGGGGTAGGTATCCACCGCGCGCGCCGGATCGGGAAAGCCGACCAGGCGCAGCATCTCGACCACGCGCCCGCGCCAGTCGCGCTCCTTGCGGTGAATGCGCAGCGCCTCGCCGATCTGGTCGCCGATGGTGTGCAGCGGCGAGAACGAGGTCATCGGCTCCTGGAAGACGATCGCGATGCGGTTGCCGCGAATCATGCGCATGGCGCGCGAATCGCCGTCGAGCGCCGCGAGATCGATCGGCGCGCCGGGATGCGCCGGATCGGCCAGCAGAATCTCGCCGTCCGTTATGCGCGCCGGCGGCGGCAGGATGCGCAGAATGCTTTGCGCGATCACCGACTTTCCCGATCCCGATTCGCCGACCAGCGCCACCGTGCCCCCGGGGGGGACGCGGAACGAGACCCCGTCGACGGCGGTGAGCTCGCCCTCGGGGAGGGTGAAGCGGATCCGGAGGTCGCGCACCCGGACCAGATCGTCCATCAGCGCGGCTCCGGCGGCTCGATTCCGAGCGCGGACAGATTCGTTCGGGTCGCGTCGCCGAGCGCCACGCCGTTGCGCGCCGCCGCCTCGGCGGCCGCGCGGACGATCGTGACGAATTCCTCGATGGTCGAATCGATCACCAGCGCGCGCCCCCGGCGGCGCAGGCGAAGCTGCATCCAGCCGCCGCGCCGGTCGCGCTGGGTCGAATAGTAACGCAGCGACAGCCCGGTGATGCCGTCCCAGGGAAGCCGGGTCGCGAGCGGTCCGGCGATCGCGATTCCCTCGGGCGACAGCTCGATCCGGCTCGCGTGGCGGAGCGCCGTGCGCAGGCCGAAGGCGGCGAACAGCGCCCCCAGCCCGCCGAGGGTATAGCCGACCAGCGCCGCCGGTTCGACCACCGCGAGCGGTCCCCAGGTGAGCGCGACGCCGAGCGCCGCGCGGACGTAGTCGCCGGCGACCGAGGCGGGCGGATAGGCGTGGCGGCTGACCGCGCCGTTCAGGCGCGGATCGCCCGCACCCGCGCCGCCCATGCCGTCCTCGTCCACGCGCGCCCCGCTCACGGCGCCTCGCCGAACGCCTCGGCGGCGTCGAGCCAGCGCCCGGCTTCGTGGTCGCGCAGGACGGTGGCGAAGCGGGCGATGAAATCCCAGCACGCCGGGTCGTGGTCGAGGTGGTGGGTCAGCAGCCCGGTCGGCTCGTCCACGTCCACCCGGCCCTCGCGGCGGGCGCGCAGGTGATCGACCGCCAGCGCCAGCGCCGCGCGCGTACCGACGAAGCCGCGCGTGGTCCGCCAGGCGATGATGTCGATATGGGTGTTCACTTGTCGAACACAAGTGTCCGTTCGGGCGCTTTTCCGCGCCCCGTAGGTCGAAAGCCCGGCGAGGCCGAGGGTTGCGATGCGCGTCGCGACCGCCTCCGCGATCCGGTTCCACGGCGGCACCAGGACCGGCAGGGCGCGCGCGCCGAAGGCATCCGCGAGCCGTTGCCGGCCGCGGTCGAGCTCGCCCAGCACCGTCGCGACCGGCCGCGCCGCGCCGAGCTCGGCCTTGCGCGCGCCCGGGGGCGAATGGTTGACATGGGCGTAGCCGTGCTGAAGGGCGCAAGCGCGGTCGCAGGCCGCGATCCGGTCGCGGGCCGCGTCCTCGACCGTTTTGGGGATCACGGCGAGCGCCACGGGAACCCCGACCCGCTCGGCGAGCTCGAGCAGGCGGTCGAGCGGCGGCGTCGCCCGGGCGGCGTCGTCGTCGCGCCACCAAAGCGTCGCCACCCGCCCGGCCTCGCCCCAGCGGTCGAGCTCCTCGTCGAGCAAGCGCCAGTCATCCATCGCCCTTGGCGTCGCCCCCGACATTACCCCCGACATCATCCCCGGCGGCCCAGGCGGCGAGCAACGCCGCCGACCGCGCCGCGCCGTCGAGCGCGATCGCGCCCGCTCGGGGGCGGGGCGCCGCCAGCGCCGCGTCGATCGCCTCGGCCAGCCGCGCGGGCGTCAATCGGTCCTCGGCCAGCACCCGCACGAGACCGGCGCGCGCGAAATACCCGGCGCGCAGGCTTTGTTCGGTCTGATCGCCGCGCGCGAAGGGCACCACGACGGCCCGGGCGCGCGCCTGCACGATATCCATCATGGTATTGTAGCCGGCCTGCGAAACCGCGACAGCGCAATTCGCGAGCAAGGCCGGGAAGTCGGGGCGCGCGCGCTCGACCACCAGGCGGTCGTCGTCGCGCGCGGAAAGCCCCGCGTAAATATCGGAATCGAGGTTCGCGCCGGCGAGCACCCGCCAGCGCAAGCCCGCCGCCCGCTTCACTTTCGCGCGAGCGGCGAGCGCCGCTTCGAGCAACGGCGCGCCGGCCGCGCCGCCGCCCGCCGAGACGATCACCTCGTCGCGCCCCGCGTCCGTCGCGGCTTGCGCGATTTGGGGCGCGCTCGCGACATAGCCGGTGTGGACCAACCGGTCGGCGATCTCGACGGCGGCCGGGAAGCTCGCCGCGAAGGGAATCGCCGCCGGGTCGCCGTGGACCAGCACCGCGTCGAACAGCTCGCGCGCCCAGCGCGCCGCCTCGTTCGTGCGCTTCTCGCGGCGCTTGGTCAGCACGTCGCGCACCGAGCAGACGATGCGCGGGCGCGGGCGCCGCGCGCGCGCCGCCTCGATCAGGGGCAACAGCTCGAAACGGAAGGCGCGGCGGCCGAAGGGGAACATCTCGATTACCACCACGCGCGGGCGCAGGCGGTCGAGAAGGTCGAGCAGCATTGCCGTTCGCCGCGCCTTCCAGGCGTCGTCGATCGGCGCGCCGGTCTCGTCGAGGATCTGCGCGAAGGTCTCGTCGCCCGCCCGCGCCGGGGGAAGCTGCGCCAGCCGCGCCGCGCCGAGGTCGAGCCCCGCCACCGGCCGGCCGCCGCTCGCCACCGTGACGGCGCAGCCCCGCGCGGCGGTCGCCCGCGCCAGCGCCGCGATCCGCCGGACATGGCCGATGCCCAGCAAATGCTGGACGTGGAACAGGATCGCGGGCGCGGTCATGACGACGTCAACGCCAGGTCGAGTCGCGCGACCGCGAGCCCGCCCCCGTCCGCGAGATCGAGCACCTGCGCCCGCCCACGCTCGATGCGCGACGGCGCGCGCCCGGTCATGTTCCAGCCCGTGGCGCGGGCGAGCAGGGCGCGGATCACGCCCTTGTGGGTGACCGCGACCACCGGGCCGCCGAGCGCCGCCGTCTCGGCCAGCCAGGGGGCGAGCCGCGCCTGGACCTCGCGCGGGGTCTCGCCGCCCTCGGGCCGGAAGTCGAGGCCGCGCGCCTCGTTCGCGGCCATCGACGCGCCGTGCCGGGCGCGAAGCTCGGCCAGCCGCGCGCCTTCCCAGACGCCCCAGTCCATCTCGATCAATCGCGGCTCGACCGTCGCATGGTTCGCGCCCATCAGCGCCGCGGTCTCGCGCGCCCGGCCGAGCGGACTGGTGATCCAGCGCGCGGTCGCGAGATCGAGATCGGCGGGCAGGCGCCAGCGCGCGGCCTCGGCCCGACCCTCGGCGCTCAGCGGCACGTCGGCCCGGCCCTGGACGCGATGCGCCGCGTTCCAGGCGGTGGCGGCGTGACGGATCAGGACGAGGCGCGTCACGGGGGCGTCGCCCACGAAGATTCGGACCCCGCCCCGGCGATCGCGAGCGCCGCGTCGAGGCGTCGGGCGGCGGCCGCGAGGTCGTGCCGGGCGGCGACATTCTCCGTCGCCCGCGCACCGAGGCGGGCGCGGCGGTCGGGATCGTCGAGCAGCGTCGCGATCGCGGCGGCGAAGGCGTCGTCGTCGTTCACGGGCGCGAGCAGCCCGGTCTCGCCGTCGCGGACGATGTCGCCGACGCCCCGCACCCGGCCCGCGACCACCGCGAGCCCGGCCGCCTGCGCCTCCAGGATCGCCATGCCGTAGGCTTCGTTGACGGCCGGCCAGACGAACAGATCGGCGGCGGCGAGCAGCTCGGGGATGGCCTCGCGCGGCCGCTCGCCCAGGAAGGCGACCCGGTCGCGGCCCAAGGGCGCGAACGCGGCTTCGATTTCCGCGCGCGCGGGGCCGTCGCCGACGATCAGAAGCCGCCAACGCCGCGCGCCGATGCGCCCGAGCGCCGCGGCGAGCCGCCGGTAGGACGCCTGCTTGTCGCCCGGGCGCATCATGGCGACGGCGATCAGCCAGGGATCGTCGGGGTCGAGGCCCCGGGTTTCGGCGAGCGCGGCGCGCGCTCGGTCGCGCGCGCCCCGCGCGGCGCGGTAGGGGGTCGCGTCGAGAAACGGGGGAAAGGCGATCAGGCGATGCGGCTCCGCGACCAATGGGGCGAGGCATTCGGCGTCGTCGCGAGTCATCGCCAGCACCGCGCCCGCGCGGCGGATCGCGCCCTCGGCCGCCGCGTGGCCCGGCGCCCAGGGGCCCTCCCGACGCTTGGGCGCGAAGGACGCCTCGGCGATCAGATAGGGAATCGCGAGTGCCGCGCTCACCATTGGGCCGATCCAGTCGGGGGCCTTGTGATAGACGTGATAGGTGAACCAGGCGTCAAGCCGTTCGGCCGCCGGCGCGGCGCGATGGCGTTCGATCAGAACCTCGGCCTCGGCCCGGGCGGCGTCGCGCAACGCGCGCTGGCGCGCTCGCTCGCCGGCGCGGTCCAATGTGCGGAGCGTCGAGGCGAGTTCGACCCGGTGGCCCGCCGCCTCGAGCGCGCGCATGAACAGCCGCGCCACCGCGCGATCGCCCGAAGGCGTCGCGTGGGTCGGGGCCTTGAGCGGCGCGTAGAAGGCGATGCGCATCGCGCGTCCCATGTCCTCGTATCGGTTATCGGTTCGCGAGACCGAACAGCGGGGCCAGGCGGTCGATTCCGCGCGCCATGTCGAAGTCCGCGCGCACCCGCGCCTCGGCCGCCGCGCCGAGGCGCGCGCGGCGCGCCGGATCGGCGATCAAATCGGCGAGGGCCGCCGCAAGGCCCGCGCGGTCGCGCGGTTCGACCAAGAGCCCTTGGATGCCGTCCTCGATGAACTCGGGTACCGCCGAGACCCGGGTCGAGACCAGCGCGAGCCCTTGGGTCGCGGCCTCCATCAGCACGTTGGGCAGACCGTCGCGGTCGCCGTCCTCGGCCACCCGGCTCGCGAGCGCGAAGATGTCGGCCGCGCGGTAGCGCCGCAGCACCTCGTCCTGGGACCGGGGGCCGAGCCAATCGATGCGCGCCTCCAGCCCCGCCGCCCGCGCTTGGGCCTTGAGCGCGTCGAGCAGCGGCCCGCCGCCGATATGGACGAAGCGCCAATGAAGGTCTTTCGGCAGGGCGGCGAGCGCCGCGATCAGGTCGTCGTAGCCCTTCTTGGGCACCGCCCGGCCGACCGAGAGGACCGCCACCGGATCGCGCGCGTCCCGGCCGTCGCGGGGCGGGCGCGGCGTCTCGGGCGGGGCGAAGCGCGCGCCGTCGATCCCATGGTAGACGAGCATCACTCGCCCCGGGGGCGCGAGCGCCGCGAGATGGTCGCGGTTGAACGCGGTGCAGGTGACCAGCCAGTCGCAATCGGCGAGCTTCTCGGCCTTCTCCCATTCGGGCGAGGTCCAGATGTCCTTGGCGTGGGCCGAGCTGCTCCAGGGCAGCCCCGCCATCAGCGCGGCGTAGCGCGCGACCGAGGCCGGGGTATGCAGGAAATGGGCGTGCAGGCGCAAGGTCCCGGGCGGCAGTTCGTGAGCGAGCACCAGCGCCTGGCCGAAGCGCCGCGCCCGGTTGGGGGTGCGATCGCGGACGAGATCGCGCAGCCAGACGCGCCGGGCGGCGGCGTAGCCCGCGGTCGCGCGCAGCGCCCGCCAAGCGCGTCGGACGCGCGCGGGCTCGTCGGTCAGATACTCGGGCAGATAGAGAACCGGGGCGCGGATCTCGTCGTGGATCGGATGGGTCCGGCCGTCGGTCGGATGGCGCAGCGAGGCGATCGCGATGTCGAGGCCGCGCCGTTCGAGCGCGAGAATCTCCTGGGCGATGAAGGTCTCGGACAGGCGCGGGTAGCCCTTGAGAACGAAAACGACGCGGCCCCGCACGACCGATTATCCCACGCCGCCGATCCGCGCTTCGGCCGGGTCGCGCGCGAGCCGCCGGCCGACCAGCTCGTTGACCCGCGCGAAGCCGTCGAGAAGCCCCGGAATGACCACCGCCGAGGGCGGCGGCCGGTCGGGCAACGTCCGCAGCGCTTCGGCCATGACGGCCGGGTCGCGCGGCGTGTCGTCGACCAGCATCGAGATCAGCCCGAGCTCGCGCGCCCGCGACGCGCGGATGTACTGCTCCATGCGCGGCGTGCGCCGGGGCACGATCAGCGCGCGCTTGTCGAGAGACAGGATCTCGCAGAAGGTGTTGTAGCCGCCCATGGCGACGACCCCGG
This sequence comes from uncultured Alphaproteobacteria bacterium, assembly GCA_964531525.1. Taxonomy (GTDB): domain Bacteria; phylum Pseudomonadota; class Alphaproteobacteria; order JAAXGF01; family JAAXGF01; genus CAYYWV01. The sequence goes on from CAZHDF010000007.1 coordinate 8,330, forward strand.
CGGCGGCGTCCATCAGCGCCTCGATATGGGCGTCGAACACCATCACGCGCACCCGGTCGAGCCGCTCGCCGCGCGCGCGGAACGCGGCCTGGACCTCGGGCGGCATGAAGGGGCCGAGCACGAGCAACGCGTTCCACGGCGGCGCGCTCGCGCATTCATAGGCCGCGAGAACCCAGTCGGCGAGGCTTTCGCCGTCGCCGCCGCCGCCGGTGGTGACCAGCAGATAGGGCGGCTCGATCGCCGGCGCGGCCGCGCTGGCGGGCAGATGCTCGGGCACCTCGCGTGGGAGATAGCCCGTGAACACGATCTTGCGGCGCACCGTCTCGGGTAGGTCGAGCCCGGCGAGCGGGTCGCAGATCGCCGCCAGGCCGTAGACCCAGATCTCGTCGTAAAGATCGATCAGCGCGGGCAGGGCGTTCTTGCGCTCCCACTCGGCGCGCAGCACCCGGGGGTCGTCGAGAACGTCGCGCAGCCCCAGCACCAGCCGCGTTCCTCGCTCCTTGAGCTCGCGCAGGGTCTCGCCGATCTCGCCGCGCAGGCCGAGCGGCTCCTTGTCGACGATGAAGATGTCGGGGTCGAAGGCCTCGGCCGTGTGGCGCATGATCGAGGCGCGCATGGCGAGCGTCTGCTCGATATCGAGGTGCAGGCCGAGCGAGGTGTATTCGCCGTTGCGCAGCTTGATGACCCCCGGAACGCGCACGAAATCGACCCGGGCGCGGAAATCGAAGCTGCCGATGATCGGCGAACCCGAAAGGATCAGCACCGTAAGCTGCTTGTGATTTTCGACCAGCGCATGGGCGATCGCCCGGCAGCGGCGCAAATGGCCGAGCCCGAAGGTATCGTGACTGTAGATCAGAATTCGGGCGCTCTCGCGTTCCGTCATTGGAGGCCGTCCTCCCCGCCGTTTCGCAGTGCCCCCACCCCGCGATCGTATTGTCACCGCAAAAGATTAACTATCGCACAGCCTTCGGAGCGCCGAAAGAGTCGAATCGCCGGCATGAAGGATGACGGGAACGTGACGGGTCGTGAGACGGGCGGCGGCGGGACGACGTTTACGCTCGCGCTCGGCTGGGCTACCGTCTGGGCGGCGGGGCGTTTCGACATGCGCCGCGCCGGCCGGGAGGGGCGAGCATGACGCGCAACGTCATCAAGTTCATCATACAGCATAGCCTGAGGCAGCAGTTCATCATCCTGCTGCTGACGGTGGCGTCGCTGCCGTTCTATTACGTCTCGCTCGACATCCCGAAGAAGATCGTCAACGGCGCGCTCGACACGATGTCGGCCGATTATCTCAGGCCCCTGTCGGTGTTCGGGGTCGAGATCATCTCGCTCGACCGCTTGGCCCTCCTGTTCACGCTCTCGGGCCTGTTTCTCGTGCTCGTGCTCGTTAACGGGGCGTTCAAGTACTTCATTAACGTCTACAAGGGCCTTTTGGGCGAGCGCATGCTGCGCCGGCTGCGCTACGAGCTCTACGGCCGGATGCTGCGCTTCCCGTTGCGTCAATTCCGACGCGTCTCGCAGGGCGAGCTGATCCCGATGATCACCGCCGAGGTCGAGCCGCTCGGCGGCTTCATCGGCGACGCCTTCGCCCTGCCGCTCTATCAGTCGGGGCTCCTGATCACGGCGCTGGTGTTCATCTTCGTGCAGGATATCGTGATGGGGCTCGCGGCGATCTCGCTCTATCCCCTTCAGGCCTACATCATCCCCAAGCTCCAGCGGCGCGTGAACCTGCTCGGCAAGGAGCGCGTGCGCGAGGTGCGGCGGCTGTCGGAGCGGATCGGCGAGACCGTTGCGGGTGCCGCCGAGATCCACGCCAACGATACCACGCGCTACGAGCGCGCGGTCTTCGCCCATCGCCTGGGACGGATCTTCGACATTCGCTACCGCATCTATCACCAGAAGTTCTTCACCAAGTTCCTCAACAACCTGCTCAACCACCTCACGCCGTTCTTCTTCTATTCGATCGGCGGCTATCTGGTGGTCATGGGGGACCTTACCCTGGGCGCGCTGGTCGCCGTGCTCGCCGCCTACAAGGACTTGGCGCCGCCCTGGCGCGAGCTTCTCAACTACTACCAGACGGCGCAGGACGCGCGGATCAAGTACGAGCAGGTGGTGGTGCAGTTCGACCCGCCGGAGCTGATGGACGCGGCGCGCCTCGAGGCCGGCGACGAGGCGGTCGAGCCGCTTTCGGGCGAGCTGGTCGCCAGCAACCTGAGCTTCGCCGAGGACGGGATCAAGCTGATCTCCAACATCACCTTCGCCACGTCGCTCGACCGCCATCTCGCGATCGTCGGCGCCAACGGCAGCGGCAAGGAGGAGCTTTCGCTTCTGCTCGCGCGGTTGATCGAGCCGACCGGCGGGCGCATCACGATCGACGGACGGGCGCTCGAAACCCTGCCCGAGGCGGTGACCGGACGGCGCATGGCCTATGTCGGCCCGGCGGCGCATCTGTTTTCGGCGAGCCTCGGCGACAACCTGTTCTACGGGCTCAAGCACCGTCCGCCCGACGACTCGGAAGACGCGGCCTCGCCCGAGCGCCGGCGCGACAGCTTCGAGGCCGCCGCGTCGGCCAACAGCGGCGACGACGCCGCGGCCGACTGGATCGATTACGCGAGCGCCGGCGTGAGCTCGCGCGCCGAGTTGACCTCGGCGGCGTTGCGCGCCCTCGACATCGCCGAGATGGCCGACGACATCTATCAGCTCGGGCTGCGCGGCACGATCGATCCGGCGGCGCGGCCCGAGGTCGCCGAGAGCGTGCTGCGCGCCCGCGCCGTGCTCGACGAGCGGCTGGTGAGCTCGGACCTCGCGGGCCTCGTCGAGCGGTTCGACGCCGACCGCTACAATACCAACGCGACCCTGGCCGAGAACCTTCTGTTCGGCACCCCGGTGGGCGATGCCTTCGATATCGATCGCCTGGCCGAAAATAGTTACGTCTGCGATCTGCTCGCGCGTTTCGGCCTGATCGACGATCTGCTCGCCACCGGCCTCGAGGTCGCGCGCACCATGGTCGAGCTGTTCTCGGACCTGCCGCCGGGCCACGAGTTCTTCGAAACCTTCAGCTTCATCGACGCCGACGACCTGCCCGCCTACCGCGATCTCGTCGCCCGCACCTCGCCCGAGACCCTCGCCACCCTAGAAGGCGAGGACCGGCGCATGCTGCTCGCGTTGCCGTTCAAGCTGATTCCGGCGCGCCATGCGCTGGGCATGCTCGACGAGGCGATGCAAACGCGGCTTCTCGAGGCGCGCCATGCCTTCCGGCGCGAGCTTCCCGCCGCGCTGCGGGGCGCGGTCGAGTTCTTCGACGCCGAGCGCTACAACGCCGCCGCCACGCTTCAGGATAACATTCTGTTCGGCAAGCTGGCCTACGGCCAAGCCCAGGCCGAGGCCCGGATCGGGGCGCTGATCTCCGAGGTGATCGACGCGGTGGGCCTGCGCGAGGCGGTGGTCGAGGTCGGCTTCGATTTTCCGGTGGGGATCGGCGGCGGGCGGCTGTCGGCGGCCCAGCGCCAGAAGCTCGCGATCGCGCGCGCGGTCCTCAAGCGGCCCGATCTCCTGATCCTCAACCAGGCGACCGCGGCGCTCGACGGCGGCAGCCACAACCGGATCGTCGCCAAGCTGCGCGCCGAGTTCGCCGGGCGCGGCGTGATCTGGGCGTTGCACAGGCCGAGCCTCGCCGAGGACTTCGACGCGGTGATCGTGTTGCGCGACGGGCGGCTGGTCGAGCAGGGCGAATACGGCGAGCTCGCCCGGCCGGAAACGCATTTCAACGAGCTGGTCGCGGCGGAATAGGTCGCAACGCGCCGGCGCGGGAGGGAAGAGGCATGACCCTGAACGAAGACGTCGAGCGGCTGCGCAAGATCCCCCTGTTCGCGAAGATCGAGCCCAAGAAGCTCAAGCTGCTCGCCTTCACCAGCCGACGGATCGCCTTCGAGGCGGGCGAGCGCCTGTTCAGCCAGGGCGAGGTCGGGGACGCCGCCTTCATCATCGTCGACGGCGAGGCCGACGTCAGCGTCGACACCCCCGACGGCCCGATGACCGTCGCGACCATCGGCCCCAACGACATCGTCGGCGAGATCGCGATCCTATGCGACGTGCCGCGCACCGCGAGCGTGACCGCCAAGACCCGGCTCACGACCATGCGAATCTCGAAGGATCTGTTCTTCCAACTCATCAACCAGTTTCCGGAAATCGCAATCGGCATCATGCGCGAGCTTGCCCATCGGCTCGATCTCACCACGCGCCAGCTCCAGGAGGCCGTGAGCCGGAATCGCGGCGGCCAATAGCGTTCGGCCCGAAGTTTCGATTCCGGAAACCCGCGTGTCCGGATCTGGCATTATTCCAACGCGCCCATGGGCGCGTTGGCAAGCGCGACCGCGCGCCCGAGCTTATGCGAGGAAGCCTGCGTGGCGTTTGAACGCCCGACGGGCCGAAGGCCCGGCGGGATCGAAAAAACACGCTTAGCGCCCGGTGAAGCGCGGCGGCCGCCGTTCGGCGAAGGCGGCGAGCCCTTCCTTGAGATCGTCGGAGGCGAAGCAGGCGAGGATCTCGGCCTCGGCCCAGGCGCGATCGAGATCGCCGCGCGCGAGCCCGACCAGCGCGCGCTTCATGCCCTGCACCGCGCGCGGCGCGAGCGCGGCGAGCCGCTCGGCCAGGCGGTCGGTCTCGGCGGCGAGCGCGTCCGGCGCCACCAGTCGGTCGAGATAGCCGACCGCGAGCAGCGTCTCGGCGTCCATCTCCTCGCCGGCGAGCAGCAGGCGCCGCGCCGGGCCGGGGCCGATGCGCCGGGCGAAGCGGGCGAGGCCGCTCAGGTTGTACATCACCCCGAGCCGCGCCGCCGGCAACGCGACCCGCATGCCGGTCACGCCGATCCGGAAGTCGCAGGCGAGCGCCAAGTCGGCCGAGGCCCCGTAGGCGCCGCCGTTGAGCGCGCAGACGGTCGGCAGGCGCAGCGCCTCGAGCCGGTTGATCGTCGCCTCGATCGGGTTGGCGCGCCAGTCGGTGTCCTCGACGTCGCCATGGGCGAAGCCCGACGAGAACGCGCGATCGCCCGCCCCGGTCACGACCAGAACGCGCAGCGCGCCGGTCTTCTCGATCCGATCGAGGAAACCGTCGAGGACCGCGAGATCGGCGGTCTCCAGCATGTTGCGCTTTTCGGGGCGATCGAGGGTGACGGTCGCCCGCGCGCCCGCGATGTCGAGGCGAAGATGCGCGCTCATCGTCCGGACCCTCCCGGGATGCGCAGCCGCACCGTGACCGGCACGTGGTCCGACGGCCGAGGCCAGCCGCGCGCCTCGCGCAGAATGTCGATGCCCTCGAGCGCGTCGGCCAGCGCCGGCGTCACCCAGACGTGATCGAGCCGCCGCCCCCGGTCGGCCGCCTGCCAGTCGCGGGCGCGGTAGCTCCACCAGCTATAGACGCGCTCGTCCTCGGGGATGAAGCGGCGCACCGCGTCGACCCAGTCGTGCGCCGCCTGGGCGCGGGCGAGGGCCTCGACCTCGACCGGCGTGTGGCTGACGACGTTGACCAGCGCCTTGTGCGACCAGACGTCGGTCTCGAGCGGCGCGACGTTGAGATCGCCGAGCAGCACGAAGCGGTTTCCGGTCGTCTTGCGCGCGGCGAACCAAGCCGCCATCTCGTCGAGAAAGCGGAGCTTGTGGGCGAACTTGTCGTTGACGACCGGGTCGGGCTCGTCGCCGCCGGCGGGGACGTAGAAATTATGGATCTCGGTGCCGTCGGCGAGCACCGCGACCGCGTGGCGGCTGTCGCCGCGCGCGCACCAGTCGTTGGCGTCGCCGGACGCGATCGGCGAGCGCGAGAGAATCGCGACGCCGTTGTAGCCCTTGCAACCGTTGACGATCTGATGCTCGTAGCCGAGCGCGCGAAAGGCCTCGCCCGGGAACGCGTCGTCGGTCACCTTGGTTTCCTGCAGGCAGATGACGTCGGGGGACCGGGCCGCGACCAGCGCGGCGATGCCGTCGAGGCGCACGCGCACCGAGTTCACGTTCCAGGTTGTGATGCGAAGGGACACGGGATTGGGGAACCGGGACGGCCGATGGGGACGGCGGCGATCCTAAAGACCCCGCCCGCGCCCTGTCAAACCGCGCCCCGGAACCCGAGCGGCGGCGCGCATGGATTCGCTGGCATTTCGGCGGCCGGGCGATAGAGTGTTGCGGCGTTCGCGTCCGGAGAGAGGGAGGATGGTTGCGATGGCGGTTTTGGGACCCTTGTTTCGCGCGGCGGGCGCATTGCTTCTCGCCGCCGGAGTCTTGGCCGGGAACGCCCCCGGGAACGCCGCGCGCGCGGCCGAGCCCGAGGTGACGCTGCGTCTGCATCACTTCCTGCCGCCGAGCTCGACCACCCAGGCCAAGTTCCTCGCCCCCTGGGCCGAGAAGGTCATGGCCCAGTCGAACGGCCGCATTCGGATCGAGATCTTCCCCTCCATGCAGCTCGGCGGGCGCGCGCCCCAGCTTTACGACCAGGTGCGCGACGGGGTGGTCGATCTCGCCTGGACGCTGCCGGGCTATACCGCCGGGCGGTTTCCCCTGGTCGAGGTGTTCGAGCTGCCCTTCGTCGCCGGCTCGGCCGAGGCGACCAGCCAGGCGCTCATGGTCTTCTACCAGCGCCATCTCAAGGACGAGTTCAAGGACGTCAAGGTGATCGCGTTGCACGTGCACGCGCCCGGCGCGCTCCACATGGCGAAGCACCCGATCCGCCGGCTCGAGGATCTCAAGGGTCTCAAGATCCGCGCGCCGTCGCGGGCGATCACGGCGGCGCTCGCCGCCCTCGGCGCGACTCCGGTGGGGATGCCGGTGCCCCAGGTGCCCGAGGCGATCGCGCGCGGCGTGGTCGACGGCGCGGCGCTGCCCTACGAGGTGACGTTGCCGCTTCGGGTCCACGAGATCACGCGCTACCACACCAACTCGGGGCTCTATACGGCGGTGTTCCTGCTCGCCATGAACCGGGCGCGCTACGAGAGCCTGCCCGACGATCTCAAGGCGGTGATCGACGCCAATTCGGGGCTTTCGGTCGCCAAATGGGCCGGCAAGATCTGGGACGCGGCCGAGGCCCCGGGGATCGCCGCGGCCAAGGCGCGCGGCAACGAGATCATCACGCTGGACCAGGCCGAGATCGCGCGCTGGAAGGCGGCGACGCGGCCGGTGATCGACCGCTGGATCAAGGACACGACCGCGCGCGGCCTCGACGGCCAGGCGCTTTACGACGAGGCCAAGGCGCTGATCGCCGAGTTCGAGGCCAAGAAGTAGGACCGACCGCGTGAGCGCGACCCCCGCCTCCTCGCGCGTCGCGCCGTCCACGCGCCTTGCCCGCGCGCTCGACATATTGGCGCGCGGCTTCGCGCTCGGCGGCGGCGCGGTCCTGCTCGCGGTCATGGCGGTCACGGTCGCGAGCGTGATCGGCCGGAGCCTGTTCGGGCGGCCGATCCCGGGCGATTTCGAGCTCGTCGAGATCGGCTGCGCGGTCGCGGTCTTCGCCTTCCTGCCCTATTGCCAGATCACGCGCGGCAACGTGGTGGTCGATCTGTTTACCCGCGGCTTCGGCCGCCGCCCGCGCGCCTGGCTCGACCGGCTGCACGCGCTGGTGCTGGCCGCCATCGGGGCGTTGTTCGCCTGGCGGCTCGCGCTCGGCGGGGTCGAGTTGCGCTCGGCGGGCGAAACCTCGATGATTCTCGGCGTGCCGCTCTGGTGGGGGTTCGCGCCGATCGTCGCCTCCTCGGCGTTGCTGGCCGCGGTCGCGCTCCACATGGCGTTTTCCGGAGACGGGCGGACGCGGCCATGACCGGGGTCGAGCTCGGCGTCGCGATGATTGCCGTCCTGGTCGTTTTGATGGCGCTCCGCATGCCGATCGGGGTCGCGATGCTGGTCACGGGCATGGCGGGTTATGTCGCGCTTTCGGGCTGGGCGCCCCTGATCGCCTATCTCAAGACCGGACCGTATTTCCGGGTGTCGAGCTATTCGCTCTCGGTCGTGCCGCTGTTTCTGCTGATGGGGCAGTTTGCGACCCACGCCGGGCTCAGCCGCGCTTTGTTCGCCGCCGCCCACGCCTGGGTCGGGCATCGGCGCGGCGGGCTCGCCATGGCGGCGGTGGGAGGCTGCGCGGGCTTCGGCGCGATCTGCGGCTCGTCGCTCGCGACCGCGGCGACCATGGCCCGCGTGGCGCTGCCCGAGATGCGGCGCTACCGCTATTCGGGCGCGCTCGCGACCGGCGCGCTCGCCGCCGGAGGGACGCTCGGCATCCTGATTCCGCCGTCGGTGGTGCTGGTGATCTACGCGATCCTCACCGAGCAATCGATCGGCAAGATGTTCGTCGCCGCGATCGTGCCCGGCGCGCTCGCCGCGCTCGGCTATGTCGCGGCGATCGCCGTCTACGTCCGCCTCGATCCCGAGGCCGGTCCCGCCGCCCGTCGCGCGAGCCTGCGCGAACGCCTCGCGAGCCTCGCCGAGGTCTGGACCGTGGTGGTGATCTTCGCGCTGGTCGTCGCCGGCATCTACCGGGGCTGGTTCACGCCCACCGAGGGCGCGGCGATCGGCGCCTTCGGCACCGGGGTGCTCGCCGTGACCCACGGGCGGATGCGGCTCGACGGGCTGATCGAATGCCTCTACGGCACGGCGCAGACGACGGGAATGATCTTTCTCATCCTGATCGGGGCCGAGCTGTTCAATGCCTTCCTCGCGCTCAGCCACATGCCCGACGCGGCGGCGCGGCTGATCGTCGAAAGCGGCCTGCCGCCGCTCGCGGTGATCGCCGCGATGCTGGTCTTCTACCTCGCGCTCGGCTGCGTGATGGACAGCCTATCGATGATCCTGCTGACGATCCCGGTGTTCTTCCCGATCGTCTCCGGGCTCGATCTCGGCATGGGGGGCGAGGAGGCGGCGATCTGGTTCGGCATTCTCACCCTGGTGGTGGTCGAGGTCGGGTTGATCACGCCGCCGGTGGGGCTCAACGTGTTCGTCATCAACGCGCTTGCGCGCGACGTGCCGATGCGCGAGACCTTCAAGGGCGTCGCGCCCTTCCTGGTCTCGGACGGGCTGCGGATCGCGGCCCTGTTCGCGTTTCCGGCGCTCAGCCTGTGGCTGGTGCGCGCGCTCGGGTGAAAAACGGAAAACGGGAATCCGGGGAGGAATCATGGGTGAAAAACGCAAGGTCCTGGTGGTCCAGCACCAGACCTTTGGCGGCGCGGGGGCGTTCGCGACGGCGCTCGAGGCGGCGGGGCTGGCGCTCGACACTCGCAATATCGAGGCGGGCGCGACCCTGCCCGACGATCTCGCCGGGTTCGACGGGCTATTGGTGCTGGGCGGGGTCATGGGCGCGAACGACGACGCCGACTACCCGCATCTGATCCAAACCCGGGCGCTGATCCGCGAGGCCCACGAGGCGGCGCGGCCGGTCCTCGGCATCTGCCTCGGCGCCCAGCTCATCGCCCGGGCGCTCGGCGGGCGCGCCTATCGGATGGACGCGCCCGAGCTCGGCTTCGTCGCGCTCGAGGCGACGTCCGAGGCCGCCGGCGACGCGCTGCTCGGCGACCTCGACCCGCCCGAACGGGTGATGGAGTGGCACCACGACAGCTTCGACATGCCGCCCGGGAGCAGCCTTTTGATGACCGGGGCCGCGTGCCGCAACCAGGCGTTCCGGACGGGGGCCGGAACCTACGGCTTCCAGTGCCATTTCGAGGTCACGCGCGCGATGGTCGAGGACTGGGTCGCCGACAGCCGGAAATCGGGGCACGACGCCGCCCATCCCGACTTCCACGCCCGGATCGCGGGCGAACTCGACCGCTATCTCGACGCGGCGCTCGACTTCTGCGCGGCGCTCGGCGCCCGCTGGGCGGCGTCGATCCGCGCATCGAGCACGATCTGATGCGCTCGGTCGGGGCATCCCCCTCCCCCTAACCCTCTCCCGCCAAGGGAGGGGGAATCGTGATACGGCCCCGGACCCGAAGCCCTCCCCCTCGACGGGGGAGGGTTGGGTGGGGGTGGGGTACACGCTGCGGGCCAGGGACGCGAGAGCGACGATTCACGCAAAAGACATGAGGCGCTACCCGGCGATCGTCTCGGCGGTGACGTCGAGCGCCTTGCGGGCGGTGGCGACCAGCTCGTCGATCTCGGCGTGGCTGATCACCAGGGGCGGCGACAGCACCATGACGTCGCGCACCGCGCGCATCACCAGGCCGTTCGCGATCGCGGCGTCGCGGCAGGCGGCGCCGACCCCGCGCGCAGGCTCGAACGAGCGCCGCGCGGCCTTGTCCTCGACCAGCTCGATGCCCGCGACCAGGCCGGTTCCGCGCACCTCGCCGACCAGCGGGTGATCGGCGAGCTCGCGCAGGCGAGCCTGGAAATAGGGGCCGATGTCGTCGCCCGCGCGGTCGATGATCTTCTCGTCGCGCAGGATGCGCAGATTCTCGATTGCCACCGCCGCGGCCACCGGATGGCCCGAATAGGTGAAGCCGTGGGCGAGCTCGCCGCCCTTCTCGATGAAGACGCGCGCGATCCGGTCGTGGACCATGACCGCCGAAATCGGCATGTAGCCCGACGAGAGCCCCTTGGCGAGCGTCATGAAATCGGGCGCGATGCCGTAGGTGTCCGAGCCGAACCACGCGCCGGTGCGGCCGAAGCCGCAGATCACCTCGTCGGCGATCAGCAGCACGTCGTAGGCGCGGCAGATGCGCTGGATCTCGGGCCAGTAGCTCGCGGGCGGGACGATCACGCCGCCCGCGCCCATGATCGGCTCGCCGATGAAGGCGCCGACGGTCTCGGGGCCGAGCTCCTTGATCTTGTCCTCGAGCGCGCGCGCCGCCTGGAGGCCGAATTCCTCGGGATCGAGATCGCCGCCGTGACGATACCAATACGGCGCGGCGACATGGACGAAGCCCGGCAGCGGCAGGTCGAAATCGCCGTGCATCGGGGTCAGGCCCGACAGGCTCGCCGCCGCCATGGTCACGCCGTGATAGGCGTATTCGCGGCTGATGATGGTTTTCTTCTCGGGCTTATCCATCAGGTTCCAGTAGAACCGCACCAGCTTGGCGATGGTGTCGTTGGCCTCGGACCCCGAGTTGGCGTAGAACACGTGCTCGAGCCCGGCGGGGGTGAGCTCGCTCAGCATCGCCGAGAGCTCGATCGCCGGGGGCGTCGCGCTCTGGAAGAAGGTGTTGTAGTAGGGCAGCTCGTCGAGTTGGCGCGCTGCCGCCTCGCGCAGCTCCTTGCGGCCGTAGCCGATGTTCACGCACCACAGCCCCGCCATGCCGTCGAGCAGGCGGTTGCCCTCCGAATCCCAGAGGTAGACGCCCTCGGCGCGGGTGATCACGCGCACGCCGGTCTTGTTGATGACCTTGGCGTCGGTGAAGGGGTGCAGGTGGTGGCGGCGGTCCATTTCCCGCCAAACGGCGGTCGCATTCGTGGTCATGGGACGAAATCCTCTCCGGACAAGGGAAGACGCGCCCGGGGCGGGCGCGGGACGGCGGTGTCGGGAGCGCGCGGCCTAGGGGTTGAAGCCGATCCGCGCGCAGAGGATCAGAAGTTCGTCGTGAAGCGAGCGCCGGGGCTCGCGCCTGGTCGTCGTGCGGGCCATGATCGAGCCTAGCACGGCCGACACTCGAACGCTACGCGGGCGTCCTCGCATCGCTCGGGCGCGTCGCTATCACACGTTGAGCAGCAGGTATTCGCGCTCCCACGAGCTGATGACGTGCTGGTAGGCGTCGTGCTCGGCTTGCTTGACGGCGATCAGCACCTCGACGAACTCGCGGCCGAGCACGTCGCGCAGCGGCCGGCTGGCCTGCAGCTTGTCGAGCGCCTCGGGCAGGTAGCGCGGCAGGCCGTGGGCGCGCTCGTAGCCCGAGCCGGTGATCGGCTTCGAGGGCTCGAGCCCCTCGGTCATGCCGAGATAGCCGCAGGCGAGGGTCGCGGCGATCGCGAGATAGGGGTTGGCGTCGGCGCCCGCGACCCGGTTCTCGACCCGCCGCGCCTCGGGCTTCGAGTTGGGCACCCGGAAACCCACGGTCCGGTTCTCGCGCCCCCAATGGACGTTGATCGGCGCGTCCGAGTAGCGTTGCAGGCGGCGGTACGAGTTGACGTTGGGCGCGACCAGCGGCATGGCCGCGGGCAGGAACTTCTGCAAACCCGCGATATGCGAGAGAAACAGGCGCGAATCGGCGCCCGAGCGGGTGGCGAACAGGTTGCGCCCGGTCTTCTTGTCGACCACGCTCTGGTGGATATGCATCGACGAGCCGGGCTCGCCGCTCATGGGCTTGGCCATGAAGGTCGCATAGACGTTGTGGCGCAGCGCCGCCTGGCGGACGGTGCGCTTGAACAGCATGGCGTCGTCGGCCCGGCGCAGCGGGTCGCCGTGCTCGAAATTGATCTCCATCTGCGCCGCGCCGGCCTCGTGGGTCAGCGTGTCGATATCGATCTCCTGGGCCTCGCAATAGTCGTAGACGTCCTCGAACAGGGGATCGAACTCGTTGACCGCGTCGATCCCGTAGGACTGACGCCCGGTCTCGGGCCGTCCCGAGCGACCGACCGGCGGTTCGAGCGGATAGTCCGGGTCGGCGTTGACCGCGACCAGGAAGAACTCGAGCTCGGGCGCGATCACCGGCACCCAGCCGCGCTCGTCGTAAAGCGCCACCACCCGGCGCAGCACCTGGCGCGGGGCCATCTCGACCGGATCGCCGTTGGCGCGCAGACAGTCGTTGATGACCTGAGCGGTCGGCTCGTCGTACCACGGCACCATGCGCAGGCTGTCGGGGTCGGGCACCAGGTAGATGTCGGGAATCGTCGGATCCGTCGGGTCCTCGTCGGCCGACAACCACTCTCCGGTCACGGTCTGGGTGAAGATCTGCTCGGGCAGGCGCAGCGAGCGATCGTCCTGGCAGCGGATGAATTTCTCGGCCGGCAGGATCTTGCCGCGCGGAATCCCGGTGAGATCGGGAACCAGGCACTCGACCTCGGTAACCCGGCGGTCCCTAAGCCACTTTTCCATGAATCATGCGTTCCTTGCGGGCCTCGGCGCGGGCGCGACAGGCGTCGCCGAAGGCCCGGAACAAGGCGAGCGATTGCGGATTGTCGCGCACCCGCCATTCGGGGTGCCATTGCACGCCGAGCGCGAAGGCGGGAGCGTCCTTGACCCGCACCGCCTCGACCAAGCCGTCGGGGGCGCGGCCCTCGACCGCGAGCCGCGCGGCCGGACGGTCGATGCCCTGGGCGTGCAGCGAGTTCACCTCGATCTCGGTCGCGCCGACGATGCGCGCGATCAGGCCGCCCGGATCGAGGATGACGGCATGGGCGGGCGCGTACTGCGCGTCGCGGGGCAGCGCCGAATCCTCGCGGTGGTCGAGCATCCCCGGCACCTCCTGGACCCGCTGGTGCAGGGTGCCGCCGAGCGCGACGTTGAGCTCCTGAATGCCGCGGCAGACCGCGAACAGCGGCAGTCCGGCCTCGATCGCGGCGGTGATCAGCGGCAGCGTGGTCACGTCGCGCTGCGGGTCGCGCATGGTCTCGGCGTCGAACGGCGCGCCGTCGTAGTGCTGGGGCTCGACGTTCGAGGGGCTGCCCGGCAGGAACAATCCGTCGAGGCGGTCGATCAACGCGTCGAGATCGATATGGTCGAACAACGGGTCGAGGTCGCGCCCGGCGCCGAAGGCGGGAAACATGATCGGCATCGCGCCCGATCCATGGGCCACGGCGTTGATGTATTTCTCGCCCACGGCGTGGAACGGATGGATGCCGATCTGACGGACATCGGCCGGAATGCCCACGACGGGAAGGGGATGCTTACCACTCATCCCTCGTCTGCTAGCACGACGGCGAAACCCGGGCAAGGGTCTGGCGCGAGGACCACGCGGCTTGGCCCGGGCGCTTGGGCGCGCCATATTGGCGACATGGAAGACGTCGCGACCGACCTGGGCGACCGACTGCTGGCCTGGAAGGGGCTGGCGGTCGCGGTCATGTTCGCGGCGATGTTCCTGGGCGAGCGCCTGCTGCCCGCGGCGCGCCGCCGCGAGGGTTGGCGGCGGGCGGCGCGCAATCTCGGCCTGTGGCTCGCGAACTTCGGGCTTTCGCCGCTCGTCGTTCTGCCGATCACCGCCTGGGCGGCGGGCCGGGGGCTGGTGGCGCGGCCCGACTGGTGGTCGGGGGCGCCGGGGCTGGCCCTCGATATCCTGCTGCTCGATTTCTGGATCTACTGGTGGCATCGGGCAAATCACGTATTGCCGCTCTTGTGGCGGTTCCACGAGGTTCACCATCTCGACCGCTTTCTCGACGCGACCACGGCGCTGCGCTTCCATTTCGGCGAGGTGTTGCTGTCGGCGCTGGTGCGCGCCGGGGTGATCGTCGCGCTCGGCTTCCCGTTCACCTCGGTGCTGGCGTTCGAGACCCTGGTGCTGATCGCGGCGCTGTTTCACCATTCGAACCTGCGCATCCCGCCCGGGTTCGAGCGCGCGCTCGCGCGGGTAATCATCACGCCCTCGATCCACTGGGTGCATCACCACCGGGTGCGCGCCGACACCGATTCGAACTACGGCACCATGTTCAGCTTCTGGGACCGCCTGTTCGGCACGCGCAGCCCGACCCCGCGCAGCCTCGACATGCCGATCGGCGTCGAGGGCCGCGAGGAAGGCGATTTCGCCCGCCTTCTGATCATCCCCTTCCTGCCGCGTCGCTGATCAGTCCGCGTGAAACAGGCGCTCGATCCGGGGGTAGTAATAGGCGAGCGTCAGCGCGCGGGCGGCCATGAACAGAACGAATGAGAACCACAGCCCCTGGTTGGCCCAAAGCGGCAGCGCGACCAGGGTCGTCGCGACGTAAAGCGCGAGCGAGACCGCCATGGCGTTGCGCATCTCGCGCGAGCGGGTGGCGCCGAAGAAGATGCCGTCGAACTGATAGCTCCACACGGCGATCAGCGGCGCGACGATCAACCAGGGCAGCACCGCGCGCGCCGCCGCCCGAACCTCGGCGACGCTGGTCAGAAGGTCGATGATCTGGGTTCCCGCGCCCAGATAGACGGCCGCGAAACCGGCCGCCGTCGCCAACGCCCAAAGGGCGCTCGCCCGCACCACGCCGCGATAGGCCGCGCGGTCGCGCGCCCCCACCGCGCGCCCGACCAGCGCCTGGGCCGCGTTGGCGAAGCCGTCGAGGCCGAAGGACATGAAGTACACCAGGTTCATCAGCACCGCGTTGGCCGCCAGCACCACGTCGCCGAGCCGCGCGCCGAGCGCGGTCATATAGGCGAAGGCGGCGATCAAGCACAGGCTGCGCAGGAAGATATCGCGATTGACGGCGATGGTGTGGCGCAGCGCGCGCGCCTCGAGAATCCGCGCCCGGCTCCATCCACCGCCGAAACCGCCGTCGAGACGACCGAGCGCGCGCGCGACCAGAACCGCGCCGATCGCGAGCCCGGCGTATTCGGCGATCAGCGAGGCCGCCGCGACCCCTTCGACCGCGAGGCCGAACCGGACCACGAACAAATAGTCGAGCGCCATGTTTATGCCGTTGACCGCGACCATCACGATCAAGCTCGCGCGCGCGTTCTGAAGCCCCAGAAGCCAGCCGAGAATGACGGTGTTGAGCAATGCCGCCGGCGCCCCCCAGACGCGAATGCCGTAATAGGCCCGGGCGAGACGCTCGACCTCGGGGCCGGCCTCGATCAATGCCATCGCGATCTCGACGATCGGCTTCTGAAGGATCAGAATCAGCGCCGCGATCGCGCCCGCGACCAGGGCGGCGCGGGCCAGCGCCGCGCGTATCTCGTCGTCGTCGCCCGCGCCGTGCGCCTGGGCCGTGAAGCCGGTGGTGCCCATGCGCAGAAAGCCGACCCCCCAGTAGAGAAAGTCGAAGATCAGCGCGCCGACGGCGACCGCGCCCAGGTAATAGGCCTTGGGCAGATGCCCGACCACGGCGGTATCGACGATGCCCAGCAGCGGCACCGTGATATTGGAAACGATGATCGGCCCGGCGAGCCGCCAGACGCGGCGGTTCCAATTCCGGGCCTCCGCGCGCGCGGCGAGCGCGGGCCGCGCGGGCGGCGGGTTCACCGACCCAATCCGCTTTCGGGCGGCGGCGGGGGGGCGTCGAACAGCTTGGGGTCGATGGCGACGCCCTTTTTCAGGTTGTAGAGCGTGATCCGGGTGCGGAAGCCCTGGGGGTCGATCACCGTCCACTGGCGCAGCTCGAACGGCTGGTCGGTGAAGGTCAGGGTGATCGAGCCCTCGCCCGGGCTCTCGGCGCGCCGCAGCGTGACGCGCGTGACCTGGGCCGCGTGTTCGACGCCGTCGACCAGGATCGCGTCGCCGAAGCGGATGTCCTTGGCCACCAGAATGCCGGCCGGGGTCTGGTCGAGGGGAAGCTGGCTCACCTGGCCGACCGCGCCGTCGATGTAGGTGAGCCAGGCGCCGTCGCTTACCATCACGACCTTGGACGGGGGCGCGTACTGAACCCGCAGCCGCCCCGGCCGGGCGATGTAGAGCACGCCCTTGGCGGTGGCGCCGTCGTCGGCGACCTGGATGAAATCGGCGCGCAGGGTCGTGATGCCGTTGAGGTAACGCTCGACCCGGGCGATCGTCTCGGCCTCGTCGGCCCCGGCGGCGCTCGCCCGCGCGGCCGGGACGACGGGCGTCGTCGGCGCGGCGAGCAGGATCAGGGCGGCCAGGACCAGGCGCGCAAGCGGGGCTCGAAGCACGGTCTCTCCTCGAAGGATTCCTCGGCGGATGGGTCCGCCCGGCGCCCGGGCGGGGCGCGGCGGCGTCAGGACATGATTCACTTGAAATGAATCGGCGCCAGCCCACTCCCCCGCCCGGCCACCCACGGGATCATGGGATAGGGGTGGCCGGGCGGGGGAGTGGGCCGGTGCCGATCGAACGAAACATGCACTAGCCTATCCTATCGTCGTCGATGTCCTGGGCAAGCACCTCGCGCCGGCCGACGTGATCGGCGCGGCTGATGACGCCTTCGACCTCCATGCGCTCGATGATCCGCGCGGCGCGGTTGTAGCCGATCTGGAGATGGCGCTGCACGAAGCTGGTCGAGGCCTTGCGCTCGCGGCAGACCAGCGCCACGGCCTGGTCGTAGAGCACGTCCTCGCCGCTGCTCCCGCCGCCGAGCGCCGCCAGCGGCCGGTCCTCGTCGTCCTCGGTCACCGCCTCGACGTAGTCGGGCCGGCCCTGGGTCTTGAGGAAGGCGGCGACGCGCTCGACCTCGGCGTCGCTCACGAAGGGGCCGTGAACGCGCGTGATGCGCCCGCCCGCCGACATGAACAGCATGTCGCCCTCGCCGAGAAGCTGTTCGGCGCCCTGCTCGCCGAGAATCGTGCGGCTGTCGATCTTGGACGTGACCTGGAAGCTGATCCGGGTCGGGAAGTTGGCCTTGATGGTGCCCGTGATCACGTCGACCGAGGGCCGCTGGGTCGCCATGATGAGATGAATCCCCGCGGCGCGCGCCATCTGGGCGAGGCGCTGGATCGCGCCTTCGACGTCCTTGCCCGCGACCAGCATCAGATCCGCCATCTCGTCGACCACGATGACGATGTAGGGCAGGGGGTCGGTCGGCAGCTCCTGCTCCTCGAACAGGGGCTCGCCGGTTTCGGCGTCGAAGCCGGTCTGGACCCGTCGCAGCAGCGGCTCGCCCTTGGCGCGGGCCTCGGCGAGGCGCTTGTTGTAGCCGATGATGTTGCGAACCCCGAGCCGCGACATGGCGCGGTAGCGGCTTTCCATCTCGCGCACCGCCCATTTCAGCGCCACCACCGCCCGGCCCGCGTCGGTTACCACCGGGGCGAGCAGATGCGGGATGCCGTCGTAGACCGACAATTCGAGCATTTTGGGGTCGATCAGGATGAACTTGCACTGGTCCGGCGGCAGGCGGTAGGCGAGCGACAGGATCATCGAGTTGATCGCCACCGATTTGCCCGAGCCCGTGGTGCCCGCGACCAGAAGATGGGGCATCCGCGCGAGGTCGGCCATGATCGCCGCGCCGCCGATGTCCTTGCCGAGCGCGAGCGCCAGTCGCGCGGCGGTCGCCTCGTATTCGCCCGCCGACAGAAGCTCGCGCAGATACACGGTTTCGCGGCGCGCGTTGGGCAGCTCGATCCCGATCACGCTGCGCCCGGGAATGAGTGCCACGCGCACCGAGATCGCGCTCATCGAGCGCGCGATGTCGTCGGCGAGGCTGATGACCCGCGCCGACTTGGTGCCCGGCGCGGGCTCGAGCTCGTAGAGCGTGACCACCGGCCCGGGGCGCACCTTGACGATCTCGCCGCGGACGCCGAAATCGTCGAGCACCGCCTCGAGCAGCCGCGCGTTCTGGGTCAGCGCCTCGGCGTTGTCCTCGGCGCTCTCCGAGCGATCGGGCGGAAGCGTGAGCAGGCCGAGCGGGGGAAGCTGGTACTCCCCCGAGTTGACGAGATCGAGGGCCTCCTGGCGGCCTTGGGGGCGCGCGGGGCGGCGGGCGACGATCTTGGCCTTGGTCGTCGGGCGGACGGGGGGCGCGTCGTCCCTGTCCGCGTCGCGCCGGCCGAGATGGGGCTCGATGCGCCGACGCGCGCGCGCGTCCGCCTTGCGGGCCGATCCGAGGCCGGGGGTCGCGCGCTTGCGCGGTTGCTTGCCCTTGGGGGCGCTCTTGCGGTCATCCCTGGGGGCGCGCGCCACGGCGCCGGCGGCGCCGGCATAGGCGCGCGCGAGCCCGACCCGGCCGAATCCGGCGAGCCGCGCCATGCTTCGCCCGAGCGCGCGCCATTCCTCAGGATCGAGGCCGAGCGCGCCCGAGAGCGTGAACAGGGCGAGCGCGAAGGCGGGCGCGGCGAACCAGCCGGGCGCGAGGCCCGCGGCCGCGAGCGGCGCGGCGAGCGGCGCGAACACGATCGCGCCGAGCGCGCCCCCCAGCCCGCCCGCGATCGGCCAACCGGCGGGCGCGGGCAACGCCGAAAGCGCGGCGGCGAAGGCGATCGCCGCCGGCGGCAGCAGCGCGATCCGCCACCAGGGGTGCGAGACCCCGCCCCGCGCGATCAACCCCCAGGCCCAGGCGAGCGGCGCGATCAGCAGCGGGGCCGCGGCGAGCCCCAGGACCTGAAGCACGAGATCGGCGGCGTAGGCGCCGAGCAGCCCGGCCGGATTGCGCGCCTCTCCCGCCGTCGCCGTGTTGAGCGACGGGTCCGACGGGTCGAACCCCGCCAGGGCGACGATCAGCCAGATCGTCGCGCCGGCGAGCGCGAGCCCGCAAAGGTCGATCAGGCGGCGCCGCAGGAAGGCGACGACGCCGGGGGGGAACAAGGCCGCCCGGGCGGCGGCGGAACGACTGGCCATGCCCAACTCCTCAACCGGACCCGCGCCGCCCGAGGTCTCTGCCCGGCGGCGGTGCGAAGCCTGCTGGGCGTTAACCTAGCATAGCCCAATCGCCAAGGCAAAAAACCTTTTGTCTACAGCGCTTAGTGGTGCGGGCTTGGGAAAGCGGTTAACCTTGTCCCGATCCCGCGTCGAGACAGCGGCGCGGCGCGGGCTTGGGGATTTCGGCGAGCGCCTCCTCGGCGGCGCGGGCGAGGCGCAGCAGCGCCGCCTCGCGCCCCGGACGCGCCATCAGCATCAACCCGACCGGCAGGCCGTCGTCGTCGCCGCCGCAGGGCAGGGTGATCGCGCAGAGATCGAGCAGGTTGGCGAACGAGGTATTGCGCAGCGAGCACAGATTGGCGCGGTTGTAGGCCTCGTCGTCGGCGACCAGGTCGGCGATCGGCGGCGGGGCGATGATCGAGGTCGCCATGACGATCGCATCCGCCCCCGCGAGCCGCGCCTGAAGTCGCCCGGCGATCTCGCCCAAGCCTCGACGCAGGCGCTCGACATCGACCGCCGAGATTTCCTTCCCTTGGCGGAAGCGTTTGAGAACATTGTGATAAATCTGATAGGGCCGGGATTCGATCAAGTCGCGCCAATAGCCATAGGCCTCGGCCGCGCCGAGCGAGCCGTGACGCGCCGCGAGCGCGCCGACCTCGTCGAACTCGGGCATCGCCACATGCTCGATCGTCGCCCCGGCGCGGGCGAGGACGTCGAGCGCGCGGGCGATCGCCCGGGCGACGCCGGGCTCGGCGTCGCGGGTCGCCATGTTGTCGGGAACCAGGAGACGACAGCGCGCGAGGCGCGCGCCCGCGAGGTCGGGCGCGCGGGTTCCCGCCATCACCGCGAACAGCGCCGCCGCGTCGGCCACGTCCCGGGCGAGCGGGCCGACCGAATCGAGCCCCGGCGCGAGCGGCACCACGCCGTCGAGCGGTAGCGCGCCATGGGTCGTCTTGAGCCCGACGAGCCCGTTCCACGCGGACGGAATCCGGACCGATCCTCCGGTGTCGGTGCCGATCGCGGCGGCCGCGAGCCCGCAGGCGACCGAGACCGCGGCCCCCGACGACGAGCCTCCCGGCACGCGGGCGACGCGGGCGTCGAACGGGTTGGGCGGGGTGCCGGTATGGGGATTGATGGCGAGGCCGGAGTAGGCGAACTCGGTCAGGTTGGTCTTGCCGAGACAGACTAGACCCGCCCTGCTCGCGCGCGCCAGAACGGTTGCGTCGCGCTCCGGCACCCGGTCGGCGAGCAGGGGCGTCGCCGCCGTGGTCGCGACGCCGGCGCTGTCGAACAGGTCCTTCCACGAGATCGGCACGCCGTCGAGCGGCCCGCGCAAGAGGCCGTCGCGGACGCGCGCGCGCGCCGCCCCGGCCTCGGCGAGCGCGCGCTCGCGGGTGGTGCGCAGGTATACCTCGTGCTTGGGATCGGCCGCCGCGATGCGGTCGAGGAAATACTCGGCGAGCGCCACCGGGTCGACCCGCGCGGCCGCGATCTCGGCGCCAAGCGCGAGCGCGGTCATCTCGTGCCAGTCTTGTGTCATGCCGCGTAGCCTAGCCGCGACGCCGGCCCCGGGCAATCGTCGAACCCGCCGGCGCGAGGCGGCCGGCGGGTTCGATATTTCGGGTTGTCGGGACGAAGGAGAAGGGCTATATTTGCACTATGACGCAATTGTGCAAGCAAGAGACGGGCATGCGAGAGTCCAAGGCGGCGTCGGGCGCGCCCTGTTGCGAGGAGATTCGCGGGGTTCTGGCGGTTCCCTTCTTCAAGGCGCTGTGCGACCCCAACCGGGTCGCCATCCTCGCCTATCTCGCCGAGAGCGGGACGCCGCGCACCGTCGGCGACATCGCCGCCCGTCTTCCGATCGACGTCTCCGTGGTCTCGCGCCATCTCGCGATGCTGCGCGACGCCGGCATCCTGACCGCCGAGCGGCGCGGCAAGAAGGTTCATTACGCGGTTCATTACGCGGCGCTCGCCGGGACGCTGCGCGCGATGGCCGAAATGATCGACGCCTGCTGTCCAGCCGCCGACGGGCGGCAATCCGGAGAGATGCACCATGGGTGAAGAGAAGAAGATCCGCGACGAGGTTTCCGCCTTCTACGCCAAGGCTGTTTCGCGCAAGCCCGGCGGTTCGTGCTGCGCGGCGTCCGACGGCGAGGAGACCATCGCGGCGCTCGCCGGCTATCGGCAGGCCGAGCTTGCGGCCCTGCCCGACGGCGTCGCGGCGAGTGCCTTCGGCTGCGGCAATCCGCTCGCCTTCGGCGAGGTGCGCCCGGGCGAGGTCGTGCTCGATCTCGGCTGCGGCGCCGGGCTCGACCTCCTCATCGCCGCCGAGAAGGTCGGACCGCGAGGCCGCGTCATCGGCGTCGACATGACCGACGAGATGCTCGAACGCGCGCGCGGCAACGTCGCCGCCGCGGGGCTCGCCAACGTCGAGCTGCGCAAGGGGCTGATCGAGGACCTGCCGGTCGAGAGCGGTTCGGTCGACTGGGTGATCTCCAACTGCGTGATCAACCTCTCTCCCGACAAGGCGAGGGTGTTCGCGGAAATCTCCCGCGTGCTCAAGCCGGGCGGGCGGATGCTGGTCTCCGATATCGTGGTCGAGACGTTGCCCGACCGGGTGCGCGCGAACAAGACGCTGTACACGGCCTGCGTCGCCGGCGCGATCAGCGAGGCGGCCTATGTCGCCGGGCTGCGCGCCGCCGGGCTCGACACGATCGAGGTGCGCGACCGGCTGGTCTACGACGCCGGGCAGATCGAGGCGCTCTACCGGAACGAGCTTCCGGACGCCGAGGACGCGACCGGAGCGGCGCCCCGAGACGCGCTCCACGACATCGCCCAAGAGATCGCCGGCAAGGTCTGGAGCGCCCTTTTCCACGCGCGCAAGCCGGCCGATTGAACGCCTACCCGCCGGCGCTGGACAACCGCGTCCGCGCGCGTAAGCTGCGGCCATGGCGCGTGAAACCATTGAGGCCGAGGTTCTGATCGTCGGCGGGGGCATGGTCGGGCTCACGCTCGGCTGCACGCTCGCGGGCGCGGGCGTGCCGGTCGCGGTGGTCGATCGCGCCGATCCCGCGATCCAGACCGCGCCCGCCTTCGACGGCCGCGTCTCGGCGATCGCCCACGGTTCGCGCCGGGCGCTCGCGGGCGCCGGGCTGTGGCGCGGGCTCGCGACGAACGCCCAGCCGATCCTCGAGATTCGGGTCTCGGACGACGATTCGCCCCTGTTCCTCCATTACGACCACCGCGAGATCGGCGACGAACCCCTCGGCCATATGGTCGAGAACCGGCATCTGCGCGTGAACCTGCTGACCGAGGCGCGGGCGCGCGCCGCGCATCTTCATCTGATCGCGCCCGCCGAGGTCGCCGCCTACGAGCGCGGCCCGAACGCGGTGACGGCGCGGCTCGTCGACGGACGGCGGATCACCGCGCGGTTGCTGGTCGCCGCCGACGGGCGCGGCTCCAAAATCCGGCGCGAGGCGGGGATCGCGATCGCCACCGCGGGCTACGGCCAGACCGGGATCGTCTGCACGGTCGCCCACGAGCGTCCTCATCGGGGCGTCGCGCACGAGCGTTTCCTGCCCGCCGGGCCGTTCGCGATCCTGCCCATGACCGGCAACCGCTCGTCGCTGGTCTGGACCGAGCACGCCAACCTCGCGCCCGCCATCATGGCGCTCGACGACGCGGCGTTCGGCTTCGAGATGGCGCGCCGCTTCGGCGACTTCCTGGGCGCGCTCGAGGTCGTCGGGCCGCGCTGGAGCTATCCGCTCTCGCTCCTGCTCGCCGAGCGCTACGTCGATGCGCGGCTGGCGCTGGTCGGCGACGCGGCGCACGCGATCCACCCGATCGCGGGCCAGGGGCTGAACTTGGGCCTGCGCGACGTCGCCGCGCTCGCCGAGACCATCGTCGACGCCCGCCGCCTGGGCCTCGACATCGGCGCGGGGAATGTGCTCGAACGCTACCAGCGCTGGCGGCGGTTCGACAGCCTGACGCTCGCGGCCGTGACCGACGGGCTCAACCGGCTGTTCTCGAATGATTTTCCGCCCCTGCGTTTAGCCCGCGACCTGGGCCTAGCCGCGGTCAACCGCCTGCCGCCGCTCAAGCGTCTGTTCATGCGCCACGCCATGGGAATGGTGGGAACTCTCCCACGCCTGGTGCGCGGCGAGCCGCTGTAGCGCCGGGCATTCGACCGCCGCGCGGGGAAGCCGGGGCTACGGCTCGCGACTCAGGCCGGCGGCTTCGAGCGCGGCGAGGTAGGCCTCCCAGCGGGCGTCGAAATCGGCGCCGAGCGCGTAGAGGTAGTCCCAGGAGTAGATCCCGGTGTCGTGGAGATCGTCGAAGGCGATCCGGATCGCGTAGTTGCCGACCGGCTCGATCGACAAAATGCCCACGTGGCGGCGCCCGGCGACCAGGGTTTCCTGGCCCGGCCCATGGCCCTGGACCTCGGCCGAGGGGCTGGTGACGCGCAGATATTCCGCCGGGTAGGCGAAGGACCGGCCGTCGTCGAAATCGACCTCGAGGCGTTTCTCGGCGCTCTTGAGGCGGATTTCGACCGCGCGGCGCGCGGGCGTGAAGCGGTCGCTCATCGCGCGGGGCTCACCCGTCGTCGTCGAGGCGACGCGCCTCGTCGGCGAGCATGATCGGGATGCCGTCGCGGATCGGATAGGCGAGCCCCGCCTGCTCGCTGATCAATTCCTGGCGCGCGCGGTCGTAGCGCAGCGGCCCCTTGGTCAGTGGGCAGACCAGGATTTCGAGCAGCTTGGGGTCGACCTCGCCCGCGGTGGCGTGGCGTTCCGATGCGACGGTTTCCGGCGTCTCGCCGGTCTTGTCGATTTCCGGCGTCTCGCCGGTCTTG
>CAZHDF010000007.1:32596-41212 GCA_964531525.1 uncultured Alphaproteobacteria bacterium
GACGGTTTCCGGCGTCTCGCCGGTCTTGTCGATTTCCGGCGTCTCGCCGGTCTTGGGATCTGTCTCGGTCACTGGATCGTCCTGTCGTCGGTGCCGGCGCGGCCCTGCGCCGCCATCATTTCCATCAGGGTGACGAGCATTCGGGCGCGTTCGGTCGTGTCGCGCGCCTCGAGAAGCCCCTGCTTCTCGCTCGGCGAGAAGGGCAGCATCATCGACAGCGAGATCACCAGGCTGGGGCCCGAGGTGCGCCCGATCGCGCGCCATTCGAGCGGCTGGTCCTCGTCGTCGTCGCAGCAGGCGCGCAACGCCCGCATCAGCCGCGCGTGGTCGATCTCGGCCTCCTCGCCGGGCTTGATGTCGCCGGCGAAGCGCGCGAAGTCGGCGTGCACGCGGCGGTAGCCGCTCTCGGTCAGGGGCAACTCGTCGATGACCCGGAAGCGGCACAGTCCCGCGAGCATGATCAAATAGCGACCGTCGTCGGTGGCCTCGAAGCGGGTGATCTTGCCGGCGCAGCCGGTCTCGTAGACCGGCATCCGCTCGCCCTCGGCCAGGGGGTCGCGCGGCTGGATCATGCCGATCAGGTGATCGCCCGCGACCGCGTCCTCGACCATGGCGAGATAGCGCGGCTCGAAGATGTTGAGCGGCAGGCGCCCCCCCGGAAGAAGCAACACGCCCGCGAGCGGAAAGATCGGCAGCACCGACGGCAGCGCATCGACGCTCGGGGCATGGGCGACGCCGGTCACGAGAACATGCCCATCACGAGAACATGATCGTCGACATTCGCCGCCGCGCATCCACCGTGAGCGGATCGGCCGGGCCGAAGGCCTCGAACAGCTCGACCAGCTTCTTGCGCGCGGCCTCGTCGTTCCAGCTACGGTCGCGGCGCATGATCTCGATGAGTTGATCGACCGCGCCCTCGCGGTCGCCGAGCGCGACCAGCGCCAGCGCGAGGCCGAAACGCGCCTCGTGATCGTCGGGGTTGCTTGCGAGCCGCGCCTCGAAGGTCGCCCGGTCGCCGGCGCTCTCGGCCGCCTCCTCGGCGAGCGCGACCGCCGCGCGCGCGCTCTTGATCCCGGCATTCTGGTCGGCGCCCTCGCCCGCCCTGTCGAGGATCTCCCGGGCGCGGTCGGGCTCGCCGGCGCCGAGATAGCAGCGCGCGAGCCCGGCGATCGCGTCGAGATTGTCCAGCGCCTGGGCGAGCACCTGGCCGTAGAGCGCGCTCGCGGTGCCGTAGTCCTTGGCCTCCATCGCCTCGCCCGCGCGTTCCAACGCCTCTTCGACCGGAGAGGGACCGGCGGCGCCCGCGAGCCGCTCGACGAAGGCCTTGATCTGGCTTTCGGGCAAGGCGCCGACGAACCCGTCGACCGGCTGGCCCTGGTCGAAGGCATAGACCGCCGGAATCGACTGGATGCGCAGCGCCTGGGCGAGCTGCGGGTTCTCGTCGATGTTGATCTTGACCAATCGGACCTTGCCGCGGGTCGCCGCGACCACGCGTTCGAGCAGCGGGCCGAGCTGCTTGCAAGGTCCGCACCAGGGCGCCCAGAAGTCGACCACGATCGGCGTCTCGCGCGAGGCGTCGACCACGTCGGCCTGGAAATGCTGGGTATCGCTGTCCTTGACGGCGTTGGCGCCGTTGGCCCCGCCGCCTGCGCCGATGATCGGTTCCATCGCCTGGCTATTCCTTGAAAGGTTCTCGTGAAAAATGGCGTTTATCGCGCCCCAAGGCAAGGGGCCGCTGGGCGTCGGTCGCGACGCCCGCTCAGTCTAGCGCGGCGAGATCGATTTCGCGCATCTCGTGGCCGCAGGCTCGGATGAAGCGCCGCAGGTCGTCGGGTCGGATCGCGGTGGTCGCGTCGTTCGACAGCGGATGGTAGTTGAGCAGGTCGAGCGCCATCATCCGACTGTCCAGGATCACGGTCACGCGGTGCTCGGAGTCGTTGATCAGGGCGAACGGCGTGACCGAGCCGGGAGTCACGCCGAGCACCTCCAAGAGCCGCTCCGGGCGGCCGAAGGACAGCCGCGCCGCGCCCATCGCCCGGCTCAGCTTCTTGAGGTCGAGTTCGCGGTCATCGAGCGTCACGACCAGCCACATCGCGCCCTTCTTGTCCTTGAAGAACAGGCTCTTGCAATGGCCTCCCGGGAGATGCGCGCAATGGGCGCGGGCCTCCTCGACCGTGAAGACGGGCGGATGCTCGTGGGTCTCGGTCTCGATTCCGAGCTCGGCGAGGCGGGCGAACAGATCGGCGCGCGTGGCGGGCATGGCGCGGTTATAGCGGCGGAGGCGGTCCCGCCACAAGTCCGGGCGCGCGCCCGGACGAGAGTTTGCGAAGGGGACTTGCAAAGGATCGGGGGTTCGCTTAAACAATCGGCTCGGCGATGGTCCCTTGCGGACCGCGCCCGGGCGGGCGTAGCTCAGGGGTAGAGCACAACCTTGCCAAGGTTGGGGTCGTGAGTTCGAATCTCATCGCCCGCTCCATTCTTCCTTTTCTCATCCGGATTGGCGACGCGGGGTCGCGCGGACGATCGGGCGGCGGCCGCGGCGGCGGCCTCGAGCCCGGCGGGCGTGGCCGCGACCGTGAAGCCGGCGACGTTCAGCAGCCCGACCAGCAGGCGAATCTGAAGCGTGTCGAGATCCTCGCCGGCGAGCCCGCTCAGCCGCAAATCGGCGAAGCCGTGGAGCTGCATCCAGAGAAAAGTGGCGATCCGCCGCGCCTCGCATTCGCCGATGGCGGGGCGGTTGAGCTCGCGCGTTCGGGCCGAGCGCTGGAGGATCGCCGCCGGGCGGCCGATCATCGCGCGCTCGACGCGCTCGCTCGGGCGCGGCTTGAGCCCGCCGCGCAAGGGGCCGAACAGGTGCTGGTAGACGGCGTCGTTCGCGGTCGCGAAGTCGAGATAGGCGTGACAGCGGCGCATCAGCCGCGCGGCGAGCGTTTCGATTCCCAGGCAGGCGAGCCCCGGGGCGTCCGGGTCGATCTCGGCGGCGTCGAGGGCGGCCTCGAGCCGGGCGAAGTCGCGCTCGCGGATTTCGGCGGCGATCTCGGCGGCGCCGCCCGGAAAATGGCGGTAAAGCGCGCCCGGCGCGCATTCGAGGATGCGCGACAGCGAGCGCACGGTCCATTCGGTGGACCCCGTAGCGCTGATCATCTGCTCCGCCGCCTCGACGATCGCGTCGGGCGAGAGCGAAGGGCGCGATCCGGCTTCCATGGGCCGACGCTACCGCTATGCGGTTAAGGACTGCTTAAGCGAGCGTAAAATCGGGGGGCTTTTCCACCGTCTGCGCCCGGGCGGAGACAAGGGGGTTGCCTCGGCCCCGGCTGCGACCAACAATCGGACGATTCGAGAAGACAGGGAGAAAGACGCCATGGCCGAAAGCCCTGAGAGCGCCGCCGTCGCCGCCGCGCTCGCCAAGCTCGCGCCGGTCGCCTTCGAGCCCTTCGCGGTCGGGGACCGCCGCGCCGGTTTGGTGATCGTCGACGAGGTCAACGGGTTCTGCACCGTCGGCGCAGGTCCGCTCGCGCCCGCGACCGAGAACCCGCAAGTCACCCAGATGGTCGCCGAGACCGACCGGCTCGCGCGCGCCTTCGCGGACCGCGGCCTGCCGATCTTCGTCTTTCTCGACACCCACGAGCCGGGCAAGCCCGAGCCGCCCTATCCGCCGCACTGCGAGCGCGGCACCGGCCAGGAGAACCTGGTGCCCGAACTCACCTGGCTCGAGGACTGCCCCCAAGCGACGCTCTGGCGCAAGGACTGCATCAACGGCTTCGTCGGCGCGATCACCGAGGACGGCGACAACGCCGTGATCCGCTGGGTGCGCGAGAACGGGCTCGAGTGCCTGGTGGCGGTCGGCATCTGCACCGACATCTGCGTGATGGACTTCGTGCTCACCATGCTGTCGGCGCGCAACCACGACCTGACGCCGGGGCTCACCGACATCGGCGTCTATGCGCCCGCCTGCGCGACCTACGACCTTCCGGGCGCGGTGGCCGAGGATCTCGGCCTGCCGCCGACCGCCGCGCATCCCCAGGACGTGACCCACCACATGGGGCTCTACTTCATGGCCTCGCGCGGGGCGCGGCTTTACGACCGGGTCGCGGTCTAGGATGGACAATCTCTGGCGCGACGCGGACGCCCGGGCGGCGGTCGAGGCCGGCGCGCGCGCGGGCGTCGGCGAGGACCTCGCGCTGCGCGTCTACTCCACCCGGCTGCTCGGCGGCGAGTCGCGCCTGGTGCTGCATGGCGGCGGCAACACCTCGGTCAAGACCCGCATGGTCGATGTCCATGGCGATCGCGTCGAGGTCCTTTGCGTCAAGGGCTCGGGCTGGGACATGGCGACGATCGAGGCCGCCGGGCTGCCCGCCGTGCGGCTCGCGCCCTTGCGCCGCCTGCGCGCGTTGGATGCGCTTTCGGACGCGGCGATGGTTAGCGCCCAGCGCGCGAACCTGCTCGACGCGGCGGCCCCCAACCCGTCGGTGGAGACGCTGCTGCACGCCTTCCTGCCCGCCAAATACGTCGATCACACCCATGCGAGCGCGGTGCTCGCGCTCACCGACCAGGAGGACGGAGCGGCGCGCGCCGCCGAGGTTTTCGGTCCGCGCATGGCGCTGGTCCCCTACATCATGCCGGGCTTCGCGCTCGCCAAGGCGGCGGCCGAGGCGTTCGAGGCCGCGCCCGGGGCCGAGGGGTTGGTCCTCCTCAAGCACGGGATCTTCACGCTCGGCGAAAGCGCGCGCGAGTCCTACGACCGCATGATTGACGCCGTGACCCGGGCCGAGGAGGCGATCGCCAAGGCCGCGCGGGCGCGGGTTTTCCCGTCCGCCACGCCGCCCGGACGGATCGCAAGCGTGGCCGGGGTCGCGCCGATCCTGCGCGGCGCGGTGGCCGCGCCGGACGGCGACGAGCCCGGGCGCTACCGGCGACTGCTGCTCGACTTCCGCGCGTCGCGCGCGATCCGCGCCTTCGTCGATGGCGCCGAGGTCGCGCGTTATGCCCGCGCCGGCGTCGTCACCCCCGACCACGTCATCCGCACCAAGCCCTGGCCGCTGATCCTGCCGCCGCCCGGGGACGGCGCGCTCGACGCCTTCCGAGAGGAGACGCGCGCGGCGGTCGCGGCCTTTGCCGCCGACTACCGCGCCTATTTCGAGCGCCACGCCGCGCGCGCCGACGCGCCCAAGACCATGCTCGACCCCCTGCCCCGGGTGGCGCTGGTGCCCGGGCTCGGCCTGTTCGGCATGGGCGCGAGCGCGCGGGCGGCGCGCATCGCCGCCGATCTCGCCGAGACGGCGGTCGCGGTGATCACGGACGCCGAGGCCATCGGCCGCTTCGCCCCGGTGAGCGAGGCCGAGATGTTCGAGGTCGAATACTGGTCGCTCGAGCAGGCCAAGCTCGGCCGCGCCGCCGAGAAGCCGCTCGCCCGCCAAGTTGTCGTCGTCACCGGCGGCGCCGGCGGCATCGGGGCGGCGACGGCCGAGGCCTTCGCCGCCGAGGGCGCCGAGGTCGCGGTGCTCGACCGCGACCAAGACGGCGCGCGGGCGGTGGCGGCGCGGATTGGCGGCGCGGCGCTCGGCCTCGGCTGCGACGTCACCCGGGCGGACGAGGTGGCGGCCGCCTTCGACCGCGTGGTCGAGACCTTCGGCGGCGTCGATATCGTCGTCTCCAACGCCGGCGCGGCCTGGCAGGGGCGGATCGGCGAGGTCGACGACGCGAGCTTGCGGGCGAGCTTCGAGCTCAACTTCTTCGCCCATCAGACGGTCGCCCAAGCGGCGGTCGCGGTCATGCGCGCGCAAGGGACCGGCGGGGTTCTTCTGTTCAACGCCTCCAAGCAGGCGCTCAATCCGGGGCCCGATTTCGGCCCCTACGGCCTGCCCAAGGCGGCGACGCTCGCGCTCATGCGCCAATACGCCATCGACCACGGGGCCGAGGGGATTCGCTCTTGCGCGGTCAACGCCGACCGGGTGCGCACCGGGATCTACGCCGACGGCATGCTGGAGGAACGCGCCAAGGCGCGCGGAATGAGCGTTTCCGACTATCTCGCGGGCGGCAACCTGCTCAAGCGCGAGGTCAAGGCCGCCGACGTCGCCCAAGCCTTCGTCGCGCTCGCCCGCGCCGAGAAGACCACCGCCGCCGTGCTTACGGTCGACGGCGGCAATATCGCGGCGGCGCCGCGATGAGCGGGCCAGGGCGCGCGGACGGGCGCGTCACGGTCCGGCTCGCGACCGAGGGCGACGCCGAGACCATCGCGCGGCTGATCGCCGCCCACGCGGCCTACGAGGGCGCGCCCGAGCAATGCCGCACCACCGCCGAGGACATCCGCCGCGAGGGCTTCGGCGCGCGTCCCCTGTTCGAGGTGCTGCTCGCCGAGCGCGCCGGACGGGCGCTCGGCTTCGCCATGTTCCTCGAGGTGTTCTCGAGTTGGGAGGGGCGCTCGATCCTGTTTCTCGAGGATCTCTACGTCGACGAGGCGGCGCGCGGGCTCGGCGTCGGCCGGCGGCTGCTCGCGCGGCTCGCGGCGATCGCGCGGGCGCGCGGCTGCCCGCGTCTCGATTGGCTGGTGACCGCCGAGAACCCGGCGCGCGGCTTCTACCATCGCCTGGGCGGGACGCATCTGGAGGACTGGCGCTTCTACCGGCTGCGCGGCGCGGCGCTCGCCGCGCTCGCCGCCGAAGGCGAGGCCGCGCCCTCGGAGCCGAGCGATCCCTAATCGGGACAGCGCGCGCGTAGTACGATAGGACTAATTAATAGATGTAAAATATACTGAATGCGATGGCATGCGATTTCCGAAAAGAGCAGAAATCAAAATCTGATTTTGTTTTTATTATAAAGTCAATAAAGAAAAACCCCGAGTTATAAATGGGCTTGTTCCCCTTGTTATGCCCCGAAACCTCATTATTCTCCCTTAGCGAGAGGCGTTTCGTATTGCGTCGATCGGGGGGCACAGGCGGGGAAATGAGCGAGAACATTCTGAGCGAGGGGCTGAAGATCGGCCATCCTCGCATCGACGATCAGCACGAAATCCTGTTGGGCGCCTTGCACGACTTGAGGGACCGCGTCGGGTCGGAGGCCGCCGCCGACTGCGCCGCGCGGTTGCGCGCGTTCATCCGGCTGATGGAGGAACATTTCGCGGACGAGGAGAAACTGCTTCGCGATCTTCGCTACGGCGCCGCGAAACTGGAGGCCCATGTCCTGCATCACCGCGAGGTCATCGAGACGGTGCAAGGCTTGGCGGCCGATTGCGCGGCGGCCGGGAGCTATACGCTCGGTCTGGTCGAGGAGCTGTTGCGTCTGTTCTTCGACGAGGTGATCGACGCCGATATGGAGATCAAGACCCACCTTCAGAAAATCGGCTTCAAGCCCGAATAGGATTCAGACCCGAATAGCCGGGGCGAGGCGGGGAAGCGCGGCCTCGATCGCCGCGACGTCGGCGAGGCTTGGCTGGGCGCCCGCGGTTTCGCAGGCGAGGCCGCCGGCGACGCTCGCGCGGCGCAGCGCGTCGGCGAGATCGCGGCCCTGATCGAGCGCGGCGGCGAGCGCGCCGGTGAAGGCGTCGCCCGCCCCGGTGGTGTCGACCGCCCGGACGTCGAGCGCGCCGATCGAAAGCCGCGTATCGTTTTCGAAGGCGACCGCGCCGGCATCTCCCAGGGTGACGATCGCCGCGAGGTCGAAGGCCCGGGCGAGCGCCCGGGCGGCGGCGGTCGGGTCGTCCCCGTTCTCGCCCCCGCCGGGCAGGACCGCGCGGGCGAGCATCGGCGCCTCGATCTCGTTCATCACCAGACAGTCGAGCCGTTCCAGGACCGTGGCCGGGACCGGCGCGGCCGGAGCGCTGTTGAGGACGATGCGCGCGCCGGCGTCATGCGCGCGGCGCACCGCGTCCCAATTGGCCTCCGGGTCGATTTCGAGTTGCAGCACGAGGGTCGCGCCCGCGTCGAGCGAAACGGCGTCGAGCTGATCCGCGCGGGTTTCGAGGTTGGCGCCGCTCGCGACCGCGATCTGGTTGCGGCCCTCGGCATCGACGCAAACCATGGCGCAGGCGGTCGCCGCCGCGACCCGCGCGACGCCCGCGAGATCGACCCCCGCCGCGCGAAGCTCGGCGAGCGCGGGCTCGGCGAAGCCGTCGCGCCCGACGCAGCCGATCATGCGCACCCGCGCCCCCGCCCGCGCCGCCGCGACCGCCTGGTTGGCGCCCTTGCCGCCGGCGACCGCCGCGTAAGCCGGCGTCAGCACGGTCTCGCCCGGACGCGGCAGCGTCGCGACGCGCAGCACGAGGTCGATGTTGATCGAGCCGAAGACGACGATCACGACGCCGCCCGCCGCGCGGGACCGCCGTCGCCCGGCGTGGTCCCTAGCGCATGATGTTTTTGCACCGAATCGGCACCGGCCCACTTCCCCGCCCGGCCACCCACGGGATCGTATGATAGGGGTGGCCGGGCGGGGGAGTGGGCCGATGCCGACTTAAACTCATCATGCCCTAGCGCATGATGCGTTCGGTCGGGGTTGCCCCCTCCTCCTAACCCCCTCCCGCCAAGGGAGGGGAAATCGTGGCGCGGCCCCGGCCCGAAAGCCCTCCCCCTCGATGGGGGAGGGTTGGGTGGGGGTGGGGTGCGAGCGCGGGCCAGGGACGCG
>CAZHDF010000008.1:0-19775 GCA_964531525.1 uncultured Alphaproteobacteria bacterium
CCGCGCTCCGCGCCCGCAAGCGGTTGTAGGGGAGAGCGGCGCGCCTACTCGCCGCTTGTCTGTTTGTCGGTGTCGATGAGGCGGATATCCGTGGACTCTTCTTCCGCCTCTCCCTCGATAAGATGGCCGGATGCGAAATCGACGACTTCATAGGCAGGGAGATTGTCGGGCAGCGGCTTGTTTTTATTCGAGCGTACGCCCAGGTTCGCTAATACGCGCGAGCGAGGGAGCAATCTCGAATTTACTGACCTTGTGAAATTGGCGAACTGCTTGGCGGCGGTCTTGATCCCCCTGCCGACTCCCTCGGCATGGTTGATGACAGTGATAATGCTGTCGAGAAGCGACTGGGTCGCCTCGACGATCTTTTCTTGATTTTCGGCTTGGCGGCCAAGGTCGATCTCGATACGGGCGAAGGCAATGAGAGAGGCAAGCCCGGTAGGGCCGGCAATAATGATTTCGGATTTGGCAGCTTTTTTTGAAAAATCGGGGTCCGAGCGGTGGATTTTCTCCACGGCGCCTTCATTCGGAAGATACATGACATTTAGAATTCGCCGAAGCTGCGTACCCCGGCCGGCCTCTCTTGAACTATCAATGATCGCGCTCCGATAATCTTTTGCCGTAAGTGCTCGGAGGTGCTGATTCATGGTGCTTGACAGCTTTGCATAAGCCTCGTCCTCGTTCTCTGTTCCTTCGACTTCGGCAATTTCGAGTAGGAACTTCGAGGCCTTGCTGTCGATCACTAGAAAGGTGTCGCTAGGGAGGAACACGACCGCATCGGGCCGTAGGCCGCTGCCCTCGCCGCCGGTGATCGTGTATTGCATGATGAAGTCGCGCCCGGCCTCGAGGCCGAAAGATTTGAGCGTATTTTCGAGCCCGATTTCGGCAAAGTGTCCCGCACCGCCCGGACTCGCCAGGGCGCGCCACACGGTGTCGAGCGTTTCTCGGTTTCTCCCGACTTGGTCGTTGAGCGAGGCAACGGATTTGACCACGTCGTTGAAATGCCGTTGCAGGTTTTCGGTCGTCTTCTTAATTCGCTCTTCAGCAGCCTTGTGCGCCGCCTCGCTTTCGCGTTTGTGATCGTCGAGGAGCTTCGAAGATATTTCCTGAGCCGTCGAAAGGGCAGCCGCCTTGACGGCATCGATCGTCTCGGTCTTGAGACGATCCCGGTCCATGATCTGCGCGCGCAGAGCTTCCGCTTCTTGTTCGGCGACGGCAGCGGCTCGCTCCGCGCGTACGCGGGCTTTCATGCTGCGGACAAGGGCAAAAACAAGACCTCCGAGCACAATGGAGAACAAGAAAAAAGAGGCGATTAGCAGCATCATCTGGTCCATGGCGCGAGCCTAGACCATTTTTCGGTTTCGGGGGAAGGCCGGGGCGGGTATTTTCCGGGCTCCGCGTCTTGACGGGCGCAGGACGCGAAAATACCTTACCGATGCTTGCGTCGGCCCTCGCCGACCGTTTTGTCGTGCATGGAACGCTCATGGCTCAACTGTCCATCGTCACCGCCCCGGACCCACGGCTCAAGCTCCGCTCCGCGCCGGTGGAGAGGGTGGATGCCGCCTTGCGCCGGTTCATGGACGACATGCTCGAGACCATGTACGCCGCGCCCGGCATCGGGCTGTCGGCGGTCCAGGTGGGCGTGCCCCGCCGGGTGATCGTGATCGACGTGGCGGGCGAGGGCGAGCCGCCCCAGCCGCTCCGCATCGTCAATCCCGAGATCCGGCGGCGCGGCGACGCGCTCGTGACCTACGAGGAAGGCTGCCTGTCGCTGCCCGAGCAATACGCCGACGTGAGCCGCCCGGGCTCGGTCGTGATCGGCTATATCGACGAGAACAACCAGCCCCGCGAGCTCGAGGCCGAGGGCCTGCTCGCGACCTGCATCCAGCACGAGATGGATCATCTCGAGGGGATTCTGTTCGTCGACCATCTGTCGGCGGTCAAGCGCTCGATCATCCTCCGAAAGCTTATCAAGGCGCGCAAGGGCAAGGCGCTCAAGAGCGCCTGATACGCCATGCCCCCCCTCCGCCTCGCCTTCATGGGAACGGCGGCCTTCGCCGTGCCGGCGCTCGCCGCGCTCGCCGCGGCGAGACACGAGATCGTCCGCGTCTACACCCAGCCGCCGCGCCCCGCCGGTCGCGGTCACAAGCCGCGCCCGACGCCGGTCCAGGTGGCGGCCGAGCGGCTCGGCCTCGCAATCGACACCCCGCGCAGCCTGCGCGACGCGGACGCGCAGGACGCCTTCGCCGCGCTCGGCTGCGACGCGGCGGTGGTCGCCGCCTATGGCCTGATCCTGCCGCGCGCGGTGCTCGATGCGCCCCGGCTCGGCTGCGTCAACATCCACCCCTCGTTGCTGCCGCGTTGGCGCGGGGCCGCGCCGATCCCTCGGACCATCGAGGCGGGCGACCGCGAGACCGGCGTGACCATCATCGTCATGGACGAGGGCGTCGATACCGGCCCCGTGCTCGCGGTCGAGCGGATCGCGGTGCCCGCGCGCGCCGACGCCGGGCAACTGCACGACATGCTCGCCGATCTCGGCGCGCGGCTGATGGTCGCGACGCTCGACGATTTCGCAAGCGGGCGCATCGCGCCCCGCCCGCAAGGCGACGCGGGCGCGACCTACGCCGCCAAGATCGACAAGGCCGAATGCATGATCGACTGGACGCGCCCGGCCGAGGCGCTCGACCGGCTGGTGCGCGCGTTCAGCCCGACCCCCGGCGCGCGCTTCATGCTGGGGGGCGAGCCGATCAAGCTGCTCGCGGCCGAGCCGACGGCCGCCTCGGGCGCGCCCGGCACCGTGCTCGACGCCGATTTCACGGTCGCCTGCGGGGAGGCCGCGCTCAGGCTAAATCGCGTTCAGCGGCCGGGCCGAGCGGCGGTCTCGGGGGCGGATTTCCTGCGCGGCGCGCGTCTCGCGCCGGGCGCGCGGCTGTCCTGACGATGCCGCGCTACAAGCTGACCATCGAGTACGACGGCACGGGCTTCGTCGGCTGGCAGCGCCAGGACAACGGCCCCAGCGTGCAGGCGGCGCTCGAGGACGCGATCGCGCGCTTCGCGGGCGAGGCCGCGGGCGTCCAGGCCGCCGGGCGGACCGACGCCGGGGTCCATGCGCTCGCTCAGGTGGCCCATGTGGACCTCGCGCGCGACTGGGACGCCGACGTGGTGCGCGACGCGCTCAATCATCATCTGCGACCGGCGGCGATCGCGGTCCGCGCGGCGGCGCGCGCGGCGGACGACTTCCACGCCCGCTTCTCGGCGACCGAACGGGTCTATCGCTACCGGATCGTCAACCGCCGCGCGCCGCTCGCGCTGGAGCGCCACCGCGCCTGGTGGGTCCCCCGGCCGCTCGACGCCGGGGCGATGGAGGCGGCGGCGCGGCTGCTCGTCGGGCGGCATGATTTCACGAGCTTCCGGGCCGCCGAGTGTCAGGCGAAATCGCCGATCAAGACCCTGGATGCGCTCGACGTCGCGCGCGCGGGCGAGACGATCACGATCACCGCCCGGGCGCGCTCGTTCCTGCATCGCCAGGTCCGCAACATGGTGGGGACGCTCAAGCTCGTGGGCGAGGGGCGGTGGACGGCCGAGGACGTCGCCGCCGCGCTCGAGGCGCGCGACCGCGCCGCCGCCGGCCCGACCGCGCCGCCCGAGGGGCTCTATCTCGTCTCGGTCAGCTATTGAGCGAAAAGCGCTCGACGACGGGCGGTTGCGCCATGTCTCCGTCCGCCAGGATGAACGCGCGAATCACGCGCTGCTCGGGCGGCACGTCGATCAAGCCGCCGACGATGGCGAGCCACAGCCCGGCGCCGGCGAGCACCAGCGCCGCAAGCACCAGCGAAGGCTTGAGCCGAATGGGCACTCTCGATCCTCCTTGGTTGGGCCGCCGGCGCGCTCCCGAGGACCGGGAGGTCCGCGGGCGCGGGCGGGGCCTTGTCGTTGATCCTGCCTGCGCAAGACGCGATGCAAGACCGAGGCCAGGAGGAGAAATGTTTGTTTTTCAGAGGGTTGGGATTCGCCGTTCGAATGCGCGCGCGAGAACTGTAAAGCGCGCCGACATCCGCTTCGTCAAACGGTTCGACCGTATTTAAAAAATTAATTTAAAACAACAAGTTGAAGTCTATTTCTGAATAGCATGGTTAATGCGGCGGAAGGTGAAATTCGGCCGATTAACCATGGCCGAGGCCGCGATTTTCCCGCCTCGTCGCTCTCGACGTCCGAAAGGGCGCGCGCGCCGGGGGGTCGCTCCGCCGGGGCGCGCCGCCGGCGACTGTAAAGAAAGCCGACGATTTAACCATGCGCCGCGTTAACCCTGGCGTTCGCCGACGGCGGATCGGCGTCAAACCAGCGCCATCGCGCCCAGGTGGACGAAATCGACGATCAAGATCTGGAGGATGACCACGCCGGCCGCCGTCAGCCCGCTGGTGTTGAGCGCCAGGCGGGTCACGAACCACTGATAGATCAGCACGTAAAGGGTCACGGACAGGGTGATGAAGGGGCCGATGGCGCCGGCGAGCCCGCCCCATTCGTCGATCGCGCCGGCGAGGGCGACCAGCGCCGATTGGGGCACGCCGATCCAGTTGCCGGCGACGATCAGCGGGACGTAGCCCTCGGTGAGGCCGAGGAGACGGGTGATGAAGATCGCGGCGATCGGAAAGGCGATCCATTCGGCGCCGTAGCCGAGCGTGAGCACGAACGTCGCCCAGACGCCGTCGATCGGCCCCTCGCGTCCCGTGAGATCGAGCGTCACCAGGATCAGATAGGCGGGCGCGACCAGCACCGCGGCGAAGAACGAGCGCCAGAAGCCGTCGATCGTGAGATCGAACCAGACGAAGCCCTGCGGGTCGAACCGCAACAGCCGCCAAGCGCCGTAGAGCGCCGCGGCGACCTCGCGCTTGCTCGGCATCAGGGGGCGAAATAGGCGTCGAGCACGGCCCGGTAGACGCGGGTCAAGGCTTCGAGGTCGGCGAGCGCCACGCGCTCGTCGATCTTGTGCATGCTCGGTCCCGGCAGGCCGAATTCGACCACCGGGCAATGATCCTTGATGAAGCGCGCGTCCGACGTGCCGCCGGTGGTGCTGAGCGCGGGCCGCAGGCCGGTGACGCCCTCGACCGCGTCGGCGACCAGATCGCTCAGCGGCCCCGGCGGGGTGAGAAAGCATTCGCCGCCGATCTCGATATCGAGCGCATGCGCCCCGGCATGGGCGGCGCAGGTCTCGCGCAGCCAGCGGGCGAGGCTCTCGCCGGTATGGCGGTCGTTGAAGCGGATGTTGAAGGTCGCGCGCGCCGCCGCCGGGATCACGTTGGCCGCCGGGTTGCCGACGTCGACGGTGGTGATCTCGAGGTTCGAGGGCTCGAAATGCTCGGTCCCGTCGTC
Organism: uncultured Alphaproteobacteria bacterium; assembly: GCA_964531525.1. Taxonomy (GTDB): domain Bacteria; phylum Pseudomonadota; class Alphaproteobacteria; order JAAXGF01; family JAAXGF01; genus CAYYWV01. The sequence continues at coordinate 5,368 of CAZHDF010000008.1, forward strand.
GAGCCGGGCGTCGGCGAGCGCGGCGAGCGCGCGCACCATCCGCGGGATCGGGTTGTCGGCGCGCTGGGGATAGGCAACATGGCCCTGGGCGCCCTCGACGACGAGGCGGCCGGTGATCGTGCCGCGCCGCCCGATCTTGACGGTGTCGCCGAGCGTCTCGCGGCAGGTCGGCTCGCCCACCAGGCAGGCGTCGATCCGCTCGCCGCGCGCGGCCATCCAGTCGAGAACCTTGCGCGTGCCGTTGACCGCCGGGCCTTCCTCGTCGCCGGTGATGAGCAGCGCGATCGAGCCCCGGGGCGGTCGCCCCCCCTCGGCGGCGAGATGGCGCGCGGCGGCGGCGGCGAAGGCGGCGACCGCGCCCTTCATGTCGACCGCGCCGCGCCCGAAAAGCATGTCGCCCGAGACCGTCGCGGCGAAGGGATCGGCGCTCCAGGCCGCGCGCTCGCCCGGCGGCACCACGTCGGTATGGCCGGCGAAGCAGAACACCGGGCCGGACGTGCCGAGGCGGGCGTAAAGGTTCTCGACCCGCGCCGCGCCCTCGCCGAAGGCCAAGCGGTGGCAGGCGAAGCCGAGGGGGGAGAGCGCCCCTTCGAGCACGCCGAGCGCGCCGGCGTCCTCGGGCGTGACGCTCGCGCAGCGGATCAGCGCCGCCGCGAGCGCGACCGGGTCGATCGCGGCGCTCATTCGCGCAAGAGCTCGTTGATCGATGTCTTGGCCCGGGTGCGCGCGTCCACGCGCTTGACGATCACCGCGCAGGACAGCGCCGGCTCGCCTTCGCGCCGGGGCGGCAGGGTCCCCGGCACCACCACCGAGTACGCCGGCACCCGACCCCGGAAGATCTCGCCCGTGGCGCGGTCGACGATTTTGGTCGAGGCGCCGATGAACACGCCCATCGACAGCACCGAGCCGGTCTCGACGATCACCCCCTCGGCGACCTCGCTGCGCGCGCCGATGAAGCAGTCGTCCTCGATGATCACGGGCTGGGCCTGCAAGGGCTCGAGCACCCCGCCGATGCCCGCGCCGCCCGAGATATGGCAGTTGCGGCCGACCTGGGCGCAGCTCCCCACCGTCGCCCAGGTGTCGATCATGGTGCCGCTTTCGACCCGCGCGCCGACATTGACGAAGCAGGGCATGAGCACGACGCCGGGCGCGATATGGGCCGAGCGGCGGACGACGCAGCCCGGCACCGCGCGAAAGCCCGCCTGGCGAAAGCGCGCGTCGTCCCAGCCCGCGAACTTGGACGGCACCTTGTCGAACCAGCCGCTCCGCTCGCCCGGGCCGCCCGGAATGGTCGTCATGTCGTTGAGCCGAAACGAGAGCAGCACCGCCTTCTTGGCCCAGGTGTTGACCCGCCAGCCGTCGTCGCCGGGCTCGGCGACGCGCAAGTTCCCCCCGTCCAGCCGGTCGAGCACGATCTCGACCGCGGCGCGGATCGGTCCTTCGGTCGCCGGATCGAGGGCGTCGCGGCCCTCCCAGGCGTCGTCGATGATGGCTTGCAGTTCGGCGTCGGTCATGCGTGTCCTCTCTCCCGGCCTTCTCCCCTGGATCGAATGCGCGTTCAGCCTAGCCGGGGGCGCGGGGGTGTCAACCGCCGTCGGCGTCGAGGCCGACGAGGTCGGAAAGCCAGTCGGCGAGGTCGTCGATTACCAGATCGACATGGTCGTCCGCGTCGCCCGCGCCGCCCCAGCCGCTGTCGGTGCGCACCCAGACCGTCGCCATGCCGAGCGCGGCGGCGGGGGCGAGATTGCGGGCGATGTCCTCGACCATGGCGGCCGAGCGGGGCTCGATCCCATGCGCCGCGACCAGGGTCTCGTAGCCCGAACGGTGTGGCTTGGGGACGTAGTCGGCGGCGGCGATGTCGAAGATCCCCTCGATATGGCGCGTCACGCCGAGGCGCGCGATGACCCGCTCGGCATGGGCGGTCGAGCCGTTGGTGAACACGAGCTTGCGCCCGGGGAGGCGGGCGAGCGCGGCGGCGAGCCTCGGGTTGGGCGGCACCCGGCCCACGTCGATATCGTGGACGTAGGCGAGGAAGTCCTCGGGGTCGATCCCGTGATTGACCATGAGCCCGCGAAGGGTGCTGCCGAAGCGGTGGAAATAGTCCTTCTGGACCCGTCGCGCGCCGTCCGCGTCGAGATCGAGCGCTTCGGCGACGAATGCCCCGATCCGGCGCTCGACCAAGTCGAACAGGTTATAACGCGCCGAATACAGCGTGTTGTCGAGGTCGAAAATCCAGGTCTCGACCCGCTCGAAGGGTTGTCGGTTCGGGGTCACGGCTCGATCCGTCCCAAGGCTTGCGGCGCGACGCCGGGAGACCGCGGCCGCGGACTCGCCAAGCGCAAGTGTTTCTTAAGCAAATTCGTCGAGCATTACCAGGATTCCGCGTTGGTCTCCGCCGGTCCTTACCGGCAAAGGGGAGATTCGCGGGGGGTCGCCGGAACAAGAAAATCATGCGCCGCGCGCGCCGCGGCCGGTGGAGCGCCGAAACCCTCAGTGGCCAAGTCCGTCGAAGCCAAGCAGATGAAGATGGAACGCGACCGGTTCGTCGCGCTCGCTTTCGCCGCGGCCGACGTGCTGGTCGAGCTCGACGGCGAGCTCCGCGTCCGTTACGCCGCCGGCGCGACCCATGCGCTGCTCGGCCGCGAAGCCGAGGCCCTGGTCGGCACGCCGCTTTTCGATCTGATCGTCGAGGACGACCGCGAGCGCCTGCGCACGGCGCTGGTCTCGGTACCGTCGGGCGCGCGCATGCGGCCGGTCACCGTGCGTCTCGCGCATCGCCGCTCGCCGCCCATGCTCGCCGCCGGCTATCACGTCGCCGACGGGGGCGAGACCTATTATCTGGCGCTGAGCGTCGAAACCCCGGCGCTCAAGCCCGCGCCGCCGCCCGAGCCCGGCCGCGACGACGAGACCGGACTGTTCGACAAGGACAGCTTCGGCGAGCTGGTCGGTCGGCGGATCGAAGCGGCCAAGGCCGAGGGCGAGCACTACGATCTCACGCTGATCGACCTGCGCGATTTCGGCAATCTTCTCGAACGCGTCGACGCCGGCGTCGCGCGCTCGTTCATCGCCCATGTCGGCGACACCCTGCGGGCGAGCTCGGTCGACGGCGACAGCGCCGGGCGCTTCGACGACGAGACCTATGGCGTTCTCCACGGCGACGCCTTCAACGTCGACGAGCTCAAGGCCCATCTCTCCGAAATGACCCGGCGGCTCGATCCCGACGGCAAGGGGATCGAGGTGCGCGCCGCGACCGTGGACGCGGAGAAGGCCGGCGCCACGCCCGAGGATACCGCCAAGGCGGTCGTTTACACGATCAACCGCTTCACCAAGGAACAGGGCGAAAACTTCACGATCTCCAGCCTTTCCGACGGTTGCAGCTCGATGGTCCAGGACACCATCGAGCAGATTTCCGAGTTCAAGAACATCATTCACGGCGGCGCCTTCAAGGTCGCCTTGCAGCCGATCGTCAGTCTCGCCGACAGCAAGGTCCACCACTACGAGGCGCTCGCCCGGTTCGACGCGGCGGGGGTCGCCTCGCCCTATGCGCTGATCACCTTCGCCGAGGAGGTGGGGGTGATCTCGGAGTTCGACCTCGCGATGACCAAGCGCGTGATCGAGCTGATGGGCAAGACCCGGAGCGGGGGCGGCGATCCCACCTTCGCGGTCAACCTGTCGGGGCGTTCGCTCGGCAATCAGGTGTTCGTCGAATCGCTCCTGCGGCTGCTCAAGGACAGCGGGGTGGCGCGCGATCGGCTCTGGTTCGAGGTCACCGAATCGGCGCATATCGAGGATCTCGAGTCCACCAACCGCCTGATTCAAAACCTGCGGCGCGCCGGTCACCGGGTCTGTCTCGACGATTTCGGCGCCGGGGCCTCGGCCTTCCAGTACCTGCGCGCGTTCGACATCGACCTCGTCAAGATCGACGGCTCCTACGTGCGCGAGGCGTTGACCGCGCCCAACAGCAAGGCGTTTCTCAAGTCCATGGCCGGGCTGTGCGCCGATCTCAATATCGGCGTCGTCGCCGAGATGATCGAGGACCGCGAGACCGTCGCCTTCCTGCGCGACTGCGGAATTCGCTTCGGCCAAGGCTATCTGTTCGGCAAGCCCGCGCTCGCCTCGGGACTCGCCGCCAAGAAGCCGGGGCTCATCGTTCGGCCCGACGGCACGCCCGCGACGACGACGCTCCGGCGCAAGGTGGGATAGGGCGATGGCGACCCGACGCGGCGGGACGGCGACCTCCCGAGGGCACCGACCATGACGCGGGCGCGCTCCTTCGAAAAAATCGACATTCTGCCGCCGGAAAGGCCCGCCGCCGCGCCGCCGGGCGGCACGCTCCAGATCGCGGCCGAGACGATCTATGCCCGGTTCGAGGGACTCGCCCTGGTGCTCGACGGCGAGGGGCGGGTGCTGGGCGCCAGCGCGTCGGCGCGTCCGCTGGCCGCGACGCTCGAACGCGAGGGGCGGCTCGAAAACCTGGTCGCCGCGACCCTGGCCCTCGGTCCGCGCTGCGAGCGCGTGACGCTCGTCGACGGCCGCGTGTTCGATCTCACGCTCTTTCCCCTGGTGGGCGAGGGCGTTCTGGCGGTCGCGCGCGATCTCACCTTCGACCGAAATCTTCACGAGGCGCTCGTCGAATCACGCGGCCGCTACAAGGATATCGTGGCGTGCTCGAGCGATTTCGCTTGGGAAACCGGCGCCGACGGTTGTTTCGTCTTCGTCTCGCCGCGCGGCGCGCTCGGCTATACCGCGACCGAGCTGGTCGGCCGCCACCCGCGCGAGCTGCTCGCCGAGCGCCAGGACCCGAACGCGCCCTTGCCCTTCGCGAGCACCCAACCGCTCGACGGCGCGATCACCTGGATGCGCCGCGCCGACGGCACGGCCGCCTGTCTTTCGACCGCCTGCATCCCGCGTCTCGATGGCGATGGGCACTGGCTGGGCGCGCGCGGCGTTTGCCGCGACGTCACCGAGGCGCGCGCCCGCGACGAGGCACTCGCCCGCGCCCGCGCCCGCGAGCGCCTGGTCGTGCGCCTGGTCAACGGAATCCGCGAGGAGGTCGATCCCGAGCGCCTTCTCGGGCGCGCGGCCGAAGCGGCCGGCGCGGCGCTCGACGTCGATTTCTGCTGGATTTTCCGCATCGGCGACGACGGCCGGTTTTATCGCGCGGCGAGCCACGGCCTGACCGACGAGGACGGCCCGATCGGATTCCTCGCCGCCGACCTCGCGACGCTCTCGGGGGCCGAGGGGCCGGTCGAGATGCCGATCGAGGGCTTTCACGTCCTGGCCGCGGTCACCCGTCACCACGGCGCCAGGAACGGCGTGGTCTGCGTCGGCCGTATCGAGACCCGCGCGGGCTGGGGCGAGGACGAGGCGGCGCTTCTCGCCGCGGTCGCCGAGCATCTCGGCATCGCCATCGAGCAGATCGCCAACCATGAGGTGCTCAAGCGCCTGTCGCGCACCGACGAGCTTACCGGGCTGCTCAACCGGCGCGCCTTCGACGACGAGCTGACCAACCGCTATCAGATGGCGCGGCGCTCGGGGCGCAAGTCGGCGATCCTTTACGTCGATCTCGACAACTTCAAGGCCGTCAACGACGTCCACGGCCACAAGCAGGGTGACGCGGTGCTCAAGGGCTGGGCGGCGGCGCTGGCGCGCTATTCGCGCGCGGGCGACGTGATCGCGCGGCTCGGCGGCGACGAGTTCGCGGTTTGGCTCGAGGATACCGACGAAGCCGGCGCGCGCGCCAAGGCGCGCAGCCTGCTCGACGCCGCCCGGGGGCTCGAGCGCTATTCGGGCGATCCCGAGCGGTTGCTCGGCGCCTCGATCGGGATCGCGGTTCTCGATCCCGACGCGGGCGAGCCCCTCGATCGCCTGATCGCGCGCGCCGACGCCGCGATGTACGCCGCCAAGCACGGCGGCAAGGGTCGGGTCGCGGTCGCGCCGCCGGGGGGCGATGACGGCAAGGGCGATCGCAAGGACGACGGCAAGAAGGGGAAGCCATGAGCGGCCTGTTGAAGCGGGTGCTGCGCCGCGACGGCGACGGCGCGGACGAGGGAATCGTTTACGAATCGGCGAAGGAGCTCGCGCGCCACGAGGACGTCGAGGTACGCGCCGCCCTCGCCGCGCGCGACGACGTGCGGCCCGAGATCCTCTATTTCCTCGCCGAGGACGAATCGCCCGCCGTGCGCCGGGTGATCGCCGCCAACGCCTCGACCCCGCGCCAAGCCGACCGTCTGCTCGCCGAGGACGTCGACGACGAGGTGCGCCGCGACCTCGCCTACAAGATCGGGCGACTGGTGCCCCAGCTCAACGCCGAGCAGAAGGACCAGCTCCGCGAGCTCACCTTCGAGATCCTGTCGATCCTCGCGAGCGACCAGCTTCCCCAGGTCCGCCAGATCATCGCCGAGGAGATCAAGCACTGCGCGCAGGTGCCCCGGCACGTCATCGGCACGCTCGCGCGCGACGTCGAGCTGATCGTCTCGGCGCCGGTGCTCGAATACTCGCCGCTGCTGAGCGACGAGGACCTGCTGGAGATCATCGCGAGCCCGCAGGTCCGGGGCGTGATCGAGGCGATTTCGCGGCGCGCGGTCGTCAGCTCCGCGGTTTCCGACGCGGTCGCCGCGAGCGGCGACGTCGAGGCGATCACGGCGCTGCTCGCCAACCCGAGCGCCCAGATTCGCGAGGAAACCCTCGACAGCCTGATCGAGCAGGCTCCCGAGCAGCCCGAATGGCATCCGCCGCTGGTGCGCCGGCCCGATCTTTCGGTGCGCGCCGTGCGTCGCATCGCGAGCTTCGTCGCGCTGGCGTTGTTGCGGGTTCTCGAGGAGCGTCACGATCTCCCCGCCGAGGCCGCCGACGAGGTGCGTCGCGCGGTGGTGCGCCGGATTCAGGGGGCGGGGGTCGATGGCGACATGGACGCCGCGCTCGACGCCGCGCGTGCCTTCGAGGACGGCACCCTCGACGAGGAGGCCGTGAGCACGGCGATCGGTCGGGGCGATCGCGACTATCTCACCAAGGCGCTGGCGCTCAAGGCCGATCTCGAGGAATCGGTGGTTCGCAAGGTGCTAGAATCACAAAGCTCCAAGGCGGTCACCGCGCTCGCCTGGGCGGCGGGGCTCGGCATGCGGACCGCGATCCAGATCCAGCTCCGGGTCGCCAAGATCCCGCCCAAGTCGGTGCTCAACGCCAAGAACGGCGTCGACTACCCCCTGACCGAGGAAGAGCTGCGCTGGCACGTCAACCTGTTCGGAAGCTGACGGCGGCTTGGCCCGCCGGACTCCGGCGCGGCGGCTTCAGTCGGCCGTGACCATGGTGCCGGTGCCGTTCTCGGTGAAGATCTCGAGAAGCAGCGTGTGCGGCACGCGCCCGTCCAGGATATGGGCGGCGGCGACGCCGGCCTCGACCGCGTCGAGGCAGGTTTCGACCTTGGGGATCATGCCGCCGGTGACCGTGCCATCGACGACCAGCCCGCGCCCTTGCGAGACCGTCATGCGCGAGACCAGGTCCTCGTCCTTGTCGAACACGCCGGCGATGTCGGTCAGCATCACGAGCTTCGCCGCGCCGAGCGCCCGGGCGATGGCGCCGGCCACGGTGTCGGCGTTGATGTTGTAGGTCTCGCCCTCGGGGCCGACGCCGATCGGCGCGATCACCGGAATCACGTCGGAGCGCGCGAACATGTCGATCAGCCCGGCGTGGATATGGGTCGGCTCGCCGACGAAACCGAGGTCGAGAATCCGCTCGATGTTGGAATCGGGGTCGCGCCGCGTCCGGGTCAGCTTGCGCGCCTCGATCAGCGGACCGTCCTTGCCCGAGATTCCCACCGCGTGGCCCCCGGCGGCGTTGATCGAGGTGACGATCTCCTTGTTGATGCGGCCCGCGAGCACCATCTCGACGATCTCGACCGTGTCGGCGTCGGTCACCCGGAGGCCGTCGACGAACGCGCTCTTGACGTTCAGGCGTTCGAGCATCCGGGCGATCTGCGGCCCGCCGCCGTGGACCACGACCGGGTTGATGCCGACCTGCTTGATGAGCACGATGTCGCGCGCGAAGCTCTTGGCGAGCCGCGCGTCGCCCATGGCGTGGCCGCCGTATTTGACGACGAAGGTCCGGCCCGAGAAACGGCGCAGATAGGGCAGCGCCTCGGCGATGGTTTCCGCCGTCCGCAGCCAGCGCCGGATCTCGCGCGTATGTCGCTCGCCCGTCATGGCGCGAACTCTAGCCTATTTTCCCGGGACGTGAAATCGCGCGGGAGGTTGGCCGATTCATTTGAAAAAACACCTAATCCGCCGCCAGCGTCGCCAACGCCGCGCGCAGCTCGGCGATGCCGCTTCCGGCGTGCGCGCTGCTGCGCGCGATCTCGGGATGGGCGGCCGGGTGGCGCTTGAGCTCGGCGGCGAGGGTTTCGCACAGCGCCTCGAGCGCCCCGGGCTTGGTCTTGTCGATCTTGGTAAGCACGACCTGATAGGAGACCGCGGCCTCGTCCAGCGCCGCCATCACCGCCCGGTCGCTGTCCTTGAGGCCGTGGCGGGCGTCGACCAAGAGGCAGACCCGGCGCAGGTTGGGCCGGCCCTTGAGATAGTTCCGCACCAGCGCGGTCCAGTCGCGGATCAGGGTTTTCGACGCGCGCGCATAACCGTAGCCCGGCAGATCGACGAGCATCAGCCGCTCGCCCAGCAGGAAGAAGTTGATCTCGCGAGTGCGTCCCGGCGTGTGCGAGGTGCGCGCGAGCGTGCGTCGGCCGGTGAGCGCGTTGACGAGGCTCGACTTGCCGACGTTCGAGCGCCCGGCGAAGGCGACCTCGGGCACCGTGATCTCGGGCAGCCCATCCAGGCTCGCGACCCCCATGACGAAGCGGCATTCGCGCGCGAACAATTTGCGTCCGGCCTCGATGGCCAGGGCGCGTTGCCGTTCGTCGTCGGCGGAAGGGTCGGCCGGGTCGGCCATGATGCTCCCCGGGGGTTCCTTGGGCGCGATCAGGGGGTCAGGTGGTTTTCTTCTTGGCGGTCCCGCCCACGAGGCCCATCCGGCGCATGATGACCCATTGCTGGGCGATCGAGAGGATGTTGTTCCAGGTCCAGTAGATCACCAGCCCGGCGGGGAAGCGCGCGAACATGAAGGTGAACACGATCGGCAGCATCATCATGATCTTGGCCTGGGTCGGGTCGGGCGGCTGGGGATTGAGCTTCTGCTGAAGAAACATCGTGATCCCCATGGCGAGCGGCCAGGCGCCGATCGCAAGCATGCTCGGCGGATCGAAGGGCAACAGGCCGAACAGGTTGAACACCGAGGTCGGATCGGGCGACGACAGGTCCTGGATCCAGCCGAAGAAGGGCGCGTGCCGCATCTCGATGGTCACGAACAGAACCTTGTAGAGCGAGAAGAACACCGGAATCTGCACGACGATCGGCAGACAGCCCGACATCGGGTTGACCTTCTCGGTCTTGTACAGCGCCATCAGCTCCTTTTGGAGCTGCGCCTTGTCGTCCTTATACTTCTCGCGCAGCTCGGTCATCATGGGCTGGAGCTTCTTCATCTTGCTCATCGCCCGGTAGGACTTGTTGGCGAGCGGGAAGAACAGCGCCTTGATGATGACCGTCAGCAGCAGGATCGAGAGCCCGAAATTGCCCAGCCAGTGATTGAACAGGTCGATGAGGAAGAAAATCGGCCGGGTGAGGAAGTAGAACCAGCCGAAATCGACCGCCCGGTCGAACAGCGGAATGCCCAGGTCGTCGCGGTACTGGTCGAGAAGACTGACCTCCTTGGCGCCGGCGAACAGACGGTCGGTGACCTCGGCGCCGGCGCCGGGCGCGACGGTGATCGCGTCGCGCTGGTAGTCGGCCTGGAACTTGTCGATCTTCTTGCGCTGGGTGTAGACGAAGCGGCCCTTGATCTTGCTCGCCTGATCGGGCACCAGCGCGGCGAGCCAGTACTTGTCGGTGATGCCGAGCCAGCCGCCGGTGCTGTCGTGGGTCTGGGTGCGCTCGTCCTTGAGATCCTTGTATTTGACCTCGATCAGCGATTCGCCGAGCACGCCGAGAAGGCCCTCGTGCAGGATGTAGTAGCCCAGCGTCTTGGGCGTGCCGGTCCGGTTGATCAGGCCGTACGGGTAAAGCGTGACCGACTTGTCGCCCCGGTTCTCGACCCGCTGGGTGACCGTGAACATGTAGTTGTCGTCGAGCGCGATGCGCCGGGTGAAGCGCAGGCCCTCGCCGTTGTCCCAACTCAGGGTGACGGGCCCGTCGTCGCCCAGGGTCGCGCGATCGGCGCGCCAGACCGCGTCCGGCCCCGGCACCTTGGTCGCGGGGTCGGCGGGCACCCAGCCGAACTCGGCGTAATAGGCGCCCGCGCTGCCGAGCGGATTGAGGAGCGTGATCTGAGGACTCGTGGGATCGGTGGTCTCGCGATAGTCCTTGAGGATCAAATCGTCGAGCCGCGCGCCGACCAGCGCGATCGAGCCGCGCAGCCGGGGAGAATCGATCCGCAGCCGGGGTGTCGCGGCGATCACCGCGGCGCGGGTTTCGACCGCGCCGGGCGCGGTGGCCTGGGATGGGACACCACCCGGCGCGCCGGTCGCCGCGCCGGGTGGGGCGGGTACGTTGCTTGCTTCCGTGCCGGGTGCCGAGGGAGCGCTCGCCGTGCCCCCGGCGGTCGTCTCGCCGGCCGTGGTCTGGGGCGGGGCGGTCTGCTGGAACCGGGCGGGGGGGAAGAAGTATTGGAATCCGATCAGGATGACGATCGACAGGACGATCGCGATGACCATGTTGCGTTGATCGCTCATGCGCCGGTCCCGTCGTCAGCCGTGGCAGGCGCCGGCGGGGCGGTCATGGGACTCCCGCGGCGCGTGTTCGTCGGTATTTTCGCCCAGGTTTTCGTTTAGCCGCTCGGGAACCGGGTCGTAGCCCGCGCCGCCCCAGGGGTGGCAGCGCGCGATGCGGCGCAGCGCGAGCCAGCCGCCGGCGATCGCGCCGTGGCGGCCGAGCGCCTCGATCGCGTAGTCCGAGCAGGTCGGGAGATAGCGGCAACGCGGCGGAATGAACGGCGAGACCGTCCATTGATAAACCCGCACCAACGCGCCGAGGAGTGCGCCGACGACCTTCATTGCGTCGTCCTTTCCGGGGAGTTTTTCGGGCCGGCGCGCCCTCTATCCTGTCGGGAGACCCGCGCGATCGCGGTTTCGAGATCGTCGGTCAGGGCGTCGAAGGGCCGGGTCAGCGTGCCGCGCCGGGCGATCACCACGTAATCGAGGCCCGCGCGCGCGCGCTTCGGCATCGTGGCCGCGACCGCCGCGCGCAGGCGCCGACGCGCGCGGTTGCGCGCGACCGCCGAGCCCACCTTGCGGCTCGCCGTGTAGCCGACGCGAAACCCGCCCGCGGCCGCGCGGGCGTCCTCGGTCTCGGCGGCCTGGAGGACGAGGCCGGGGGTCGCCCATTTGCGTCGCGCCGCGGCCACGCGGAGGAACTCGGTCCGCCGCTTGAGCCGCGCGATGTCTGCGCCCATGAGGCTACGCGGACAGACGCTTGCGCCCCTTGGCCCGTCGCCTGGCCAGCACCTTGCGGCCGGCGGCGGTGGCCATGCGGGCGCGGAAGCCATGGCGCCGCTTACGCACAAGGACGCTGGGTTGATAGGTACGTTTCACGGGACAAACTCCATCGGTTCAGCGAGGCGAACGCCGGGCCGCTTCGCACCAAGGTCGAACTGCATCGCTCTATAGAAGCCGGGGGCGGCCAAGTCAATCGCGCGGGGCCGGGCCTCGCGCGGCGGCCGGCCGGCTACTTGAGGCCGAAGTCCCGGAAGCGCTTGTGGAACTTGGCGACCTGACCGGCCCGGTCGACGATCCGGGTGGCGCCGCCGGTCCAGGCGGGATGCGATTTGGGATCGACGTCGAGCGTGAGCTTGTCGCCGGGCTTGCCCAGGGTCGAGCGTGTCTGGAAACTCGTCCCGTCGGTCATCACCACGGTGATCTCGTGGTAATCGGGGTGAATGCCCTTTTTCATCACTTTAGCTCCCGAAATTCGAGGCGCGAGTTATAGCGAAGCCCGCGCCCCGGGGCAAGCCGTCCGTGCGGCGGGCGCGCAAGAGATGCCCGAAAACCGGCGCGCTTGTGTTCGTGCTCGCCATGGGATACCGATAGCCGCGCTCTCCGAGCCTCCGAAAACCGCGCCGATCGAGGTCTTGTTAACCATGAGCCACAGCGCCGCCACGCCGACGGGACGGACCCGTCGGGCCGCGAGGCCATGAGCCGTCGCGGCCGTCCCGGCCTGGACGCGGACGCGAGCGCCCGGCCCAAAAGCCGCGATATCGGCGAGTTGCGCCGGATCCTGCGGTTTCTTTCGCCCTACAAGCTCGCGATCGCGGGCGCGATGCTGGCGCTGACGGTGGCCGCCGGCACGGTCCTCGGCCTCGGCGTCGGGCTTCGCATGCTGGTCGACAAGGGATTCGCCGCGGGCGACGGGGCGTTGCTCGACCAGGCGCTGGGGGTGATGTTCGCGGTCATCGCGCTGCTCGCGGCGGCGAGTTACGGACGCTACTTCCTGGTCACCTGGGTGGGCGAGCGCGTGGTGGCCGATATCCGCGAGGCGGTCTACGCCCATGTCATCCGTCTCAGCCCCGCCTTTTTCGAGATCACGCGCACCGGCGAGATTCTATCGCGGCTGACCACCGACACCACGGTTCTGCAAGTGGTCCTCGGCGCGACCGCCTCGACGGCGCTGCGCAACCTGTTGATGCTGGTCGGCGGCACGACGCTCCTGGTCGTGACCAGCCCCAAGCTCACCGGGCTGGTGTTTCTCGTGGTGCCGCTGGTGATCCTGCCGATCGGCATCTACGGGCGGCGCGTGCGTCGGCTGTCGCGGCTCAGCCAGGACCGGATCGCCGACGTGGGCGCCCAAATCGACGAGACCGTCAACGCCGTGCGCACGGTCCAGGCTTTCGGCCACGAGGCGCTCGAAAGCCGGCGCTTCTCCGAGCGGGTCAACGCCGCCTTCGCCGCCGCGGTCGGGCGCATCCGCGCCCGCGCCATGCTGACCGCGATCGTCATCGTCACGGTTTTCGCCGCCGTCGGCACGGTGCTCTGGATCGGCGGCCACGACGTGATCGACGGGCGCATCACGGCGGGCGAGCTGTCGGCCTTCGTGTTCTACGCGGTGCTCGTCGCGGGCGCGGTCGGCGCGCTCAGCGAGGTGGTGGGCGAGTTGCAACGCGCCGCCGGCGCGGCCGAGCGGCTGATGAACCTGCTCGCCACGCGCTCGGTGATCGAGGCGCCCGAGACCCCGACGCCGCTGCCCGAGCCGCCTCGGGGGCGGGTCGATTTCGAGACCGTCGTCTTCCAGTATCCCACCCGCCCCGAGCGCTCGGCGCTGCGCGGCTTCTCGCTCCATGTCGAGCCCGGCGAGACGGTCGCGCTGGTCGGCCCGTCGGGGGTCGGCAAGACGACCGTGTTCCAGCTTCTTCTCCGCTTCTACGATCCCGGCGAGGGGGTCGTGCGGATCGACGGCGTGGCGTTGCCCGAGGCCGATCCGGCGGCGATTCGCGCGCGCCTCGCGATCGTCCCGCAGGAGCCCGTGGTGTTCGCGGCCAGCGCCTGGGAGAACATCCGCTACGGCCGTCCCGACGCCAGCGACGCCGAGGTGCGCGCGGCGGCCGAGGCGGCGGCCGCGACCGAGTTCCTCGACGCGCTCCCCGACGGCTTCTCGACCTTCCTCGGCGAGCGCGGGGTGCGGCTGTCGGGCGGCCAGCGCCAGCGCATCGCGATCGCCCGGGCGATCCTGCGCAACGCGCCGATCCTGCTGCTCGACGAGGCGACCAGCGCGCTCGACGCCGAAAGCGAGCGCGCCGTGCAGCAGGCGCTCGAACGCCTCATGGTCGGGCGCACCACGCTGGTCATCGCACACCGGCTGGCGACCGTGCTCAAGGCCGACCGGATCGTCGTGATGGACGAGGGCCGGGTCGTCGCCGAGGGCACCCACGACGCGCTGATCGCCGAGGACGGTCTCTACGCCCGGCTCGCCGCGCTCCAGTTCGACACCGGCGCGGCCAAGGCGCCGCCGGTCGCGATTCCCGGTTAGGGGTTCGCGCGAACGCGGCCGTTCATGGGCGCGCGGCGGTCGGAAGAGTCTGTCGGAAAACCTTACAGTCGAAAACCATGCCAGGAATGTAGGTAAGTCCCTGCAATTTAATAATAATAGTGAATATTGCTGATTTTTCCACTTCAGACCCCATGGAAACATGTCGGAATTCTTTACGGTTCTCGATGGAGCCCGGGAGCCGAGACCGCATAATCATTTGAAAAAACACGTTATCCATAAAACTGGCATGGGCTTTGCATGGTTTCCAAACAATGATGACCGGTGCGGCGGGCTTCGCCGTATGCGCCGTGTGCGTTGTTTATGTATTGGGGGGATGAAAATGACCGA
>CAZHDF010000008.1:19875-27505 GCA_964531525.1 uncultured Alphaproteobacteria bacterium
TTCGCCGTATGCGCCGTGTGCGTTGTTTATGTATTGGGGGGATGAAAATGACCGATATCATTGGTCTTTGCTCTCGCTTCGCGTTGCAAAGCAGGATGAAAACGGCCGGGTTACTCGCTGGCGCGATCCTGGGGCTGACGGCGCTGTTCGGCACTTCGACGCCCGCCTGGGCGGTCCCGGATGTGTATACCTTTTCCGGTGCCTGCCAGAGCGATTGCAGTTATATCGGCCTGAATACGGGCGACGGCATCGGCGCGGTCCTCGAGGTGGCGCCGGGAACCACGACGCTGACCGCGTCGAACGTCGCCTCGATCGACCTCTTCCTCGGCAATTCCACATTCTTTAATACCCTGGACCCGGTGGCCTCCGGGTTCGATGTGACCGGCACCGTCGCGGGGTCGAACCTGACGAGTTTCCAGGTTGCGCTCCCGACTTCGGGAGGGGGAATCGACAGCCTTTTCCGCACCCCGGGGCCTTCGAGCTGGGGCTGGGAGCAATCCTTGTCGAGCCTGCCCTTAAACCAGCTCGGCGATGGCGCCTGGCAGAAATCGCAAACCGCCGTCTACGACTTCACCGGCACTTGCCAGGATAACTGCGATTTTATCTCGCTCAGCCCCGGCGATCCGGTTTCGGCCACCGTTCAGGTGCTCGGCACGGGCGAGCGCATCGCCTATTTCTATGATTCGGTGTCGCTCAATTTCGGCAACTTCGGTGGATTGTTGGATACCACCGATCCGGTGGGCGACGGGTTCGATATCGCGTCCGTTGTCACCGCCAGCGGCATGAACTCGTTCTTTATCGCCGATTCCGGCTCGGCCAACGTCTTTTTCACCCCCGGCACCGGCGGCTTCGACTGGGAGCTGTCGCCCTCCGCCTCGCCGCTTGCGATTAGAGGCAACGGCCAGTGGAGCTTCCGCGAGTATGTGCCTTTTGCTCGCGGCACCCAGGCCCTTAACTGGATTCCCCCGATCCCGATCAACTGGCCGCCGATCGGCGGCGGGACGGGTGGTTCCTCCGGCGGCACCACCACCAGCGTCCCCGAACCCGCCAGCCTGGCTCTGTTCGGCTTCGGACTTGCCGCTCTCGGCGTTCTGCGGCGGCGGCGCAAGGCCTGATCCCCGGCGCGGCCGAGGCGTCGGCAAGGCGTCGGCCGCGGTTTTCGGTCAAGGGTTCGCGCGGTTGCGCTTTTCGGGGAAGCGCCGCGCGAACGCCCGATAGGCGAGCGGCGCGAGCACCACGACCAGCAGAATCCGCGCCACGTGGTGGGTCGAGACCAGCGCCGGGTCGATCCCGAGCGCGAGCGCGATCAGGCTCATCTCGGCGAGCCCGCCGGGGGCGTAGGCGAGCACCAGCGCCTCGGTCTCGAGCCCGGTCGCCGCGTTGACCGCGAGCGCGAGGCCGAGGGTGAGCGACAGCATCAACGCCGTCGAGCCGACCGCGATCGCGATCGCCCTGAAAACCCGGCGCGGCGAAACCCCGGCGAAACGGCAGCCGATCGCCGCGCCGACCACGACTTGGGCGACGATGATCAGCTCGACCGGCGGGCGCGAGGCCGTGATCCCGCCGAGATGCACCGCCGCGCTGACCGCCATGGGCCCGGTCAGCGCCGCCGAGGGTAGGCGCACCGCGCGCGCGACGAAGAACCCGACGACGCCCGAGGCCGCGAGCACGAGCAGCTCGACCGGCGCGATCTCGACGATCGAGCGGAAGCCGCGGATCACGCCGGCGGCGGGCGGCATGTAGCCCTCGAACAGGCGGAACCAGAACGGGATGATCAGCACCACCAGAAGGATGCGCGCGGCGTGGGTCAGCGCGATCGTGCGGTCGTCGCCGCCGAGCGAGCCGCCGACCAGGATCATTTCGCTCAAGCCCCCGGGCACCGCCGAGAAATACGCGGTCGTGCGGTCGTAGCGCGCGACGCGGCGGAAGTAGAACGACCCCAGCACCGCCGAGGCCGCGACCAGCACGAGAAGCATCGACAGGCTGACCGCCCATTCGCCGGCGCGCGCGAACATCTCGGGGCGGAAGGCGCTGCCCAGCATGACGCCGAGCACGGCGATCATCAGCGCCCTGAGCGGCATGGGGATGGCGATCCGCATGCCCGCCACGGCGCAGGCGGTGGTCGCGCACATCGCCCCCAGCATCCAGGCGAGCGGCAGCCGCGCGACCGCGAACAAGGCCCCGCCCGCGGCGCCGATCGCGAGCGTCAACGCAAGCCGGCGCGGATCGATGTCGAACGGCGCGAGAAACCGGCGCATCCCCGCTAGACCCGTGTCGGCGCGAGCGTGGGAGGGGAAATTGCTCCGATCTCCCCCATCAATTCCGGCGCAGCTCCGCCAGCGCCATGCGTTTATAGGCGGCGACAAGGGCATCGCCCTCCGCCCGCTCGACGGAGATGGCGAGGCGCATCGTCGCCTCGCCGAGATGCATGATCAAGAATGCGGACGTGGAAAGTTCGCGAGGATCGGATTCGGGACGGACGCGCCGGAGCGCCTCGGCCAGCACGGCGCCGTTCGCCCGGCTGTCGGCGAGCTCGATATCCCTGAGCGCCTTGTCGGCCTGCGTGCCCGAGCGAATATCGCGAATCACGGGCTCGGCGATGAATATCGCGTAATACGCGTCGATGAGTTGGCCGAAGGCCTCGCAAAGCTCGTCCAGCGTTTCCACTTGAGCGAGCCCCTCCTCGATGCATTTGCGGCCTTCGGCGTTGTAACGTTCGGCCAGTGTTCGGACGATCGCGCTCTTGTCCGGGAAGTATTGATACAGCGAGCCGATCGAGACCCCGGCCAGTCGCGCCACCTCGCTCATGCGCATGGCGTCGCTGCCCTTCTTGGCGATGATCTCGGCGGCGCAGCCGAGCATGCGTTCCACGCGCTCGCGGCTGCGGCGCTGGCTCGGCATGCGGCGAAGGGGCGTTCGGTCCTCAGCGATTTGCGGCATGTCCGGCGTTGGGCTCGTCATTGGGTCTTCTCCAAAACGCATCCCGGCGAATTCCGTTGACTCCCATAATATGAGAGTTTATCACGTTCAACAACGTGAGCATCACTCATATTTGGAGACGACGATGAACGATATGCAAGAGGCCCGGCCGATCCTCGTTCTGGGCGGCACGGGCAAGACGGGTCGCCGCGTGGCGCGGCGGCTTAAGGATCGCGGCCTTGCGGTGCGGATCGGTTCGCGCGCGGCCGAGACGCGGTTCGATTGGAACGATGCAGCCACCTGGGTCCCCGTTTTGCAAGGCGTGGGCGCAGTGTACATCACTTATCAGCCGGATCTGGCGGTGCCGGGGGCGGTCGAGGCCGTCCGGGCATTCACCGAGACGGCTCTGGAGGCCGGGGTCGGGCGCATGGTGTTGCTTTCCGGGCGCGGCGAGGAGGAAGCGCAGCGCGCCGAACGGGCGCTGCAAGAGACCGATGCCGACTGGACGATCGTGCGGGCGAGCTGGTTTGCGCAGAATTTCAGCGAAAGCTTTCTCCTCGACGCCGTGCTTGCCGGCGAGGTCGCCTTGCCGGCGGGCGGAACGAAGGAGCCGTTCATCGATGCGGAAGATATCGCCGATGTCGTGGTGGCGGCGCTGACGGACGCTTCGCACATCGGCCGGCTCTACGAGGTGACCGGGCCCCGGTTGCTGACCTTCGCCGATGCGATCGGGGAGATTGCCGAGGCGAGCGGTAGGCGGATTCTCTACAAGGAAATCCGCGCGGAGGAATACGCTTCGCTGCTTGAGACACACGGGGTTCCTTCCGCGTATGTGTCGCTTGTGATGTATCTCCTTACGACCGTCCTCGACGGGCGCAACGAATTCCTTGCGGACGGCGTCCAATGCGCTCTCGGCCGCGCGCCGCGGGACTTCGCCGAGTATGCCCGGGAAACCGCCGCGACCGGCGTTTGGGGGGGGCGGTAATGGCCAACGATCTGATCGGCACGGTCGCCGTTTCGACAACGTTGGGAGCCGCATTGGTTGCCGGTATCTTCTTCGCCTTCTCGACATTCGTCATGGCCGCTCTCGGCCGCCTGCTCCCCGAGCAAGGAATCGCGGCCATGCAGTCCGTCAACGTGACGGTCCTCAATCCCTGGTTCTTTGCCGTGTTTTTCGGAACGGCGCTGGGCTCGATCGCTCTCGCCCTCCTTGGAATTTTCAACTGGGGCGCGCCTGGGTCGGCCTATCTGGTCTCCGGCGGTCTGCTGTATTTGATCGGCTGTATTCTGGTGACCGCCGCGTTCAACGTCCCGCTCAACAATGCCCTGGCCGCCATGGAGCCGGGCGGCGCGGAGGGCGCCGAACTGTGGACCCGCTACCTCTCCACCTGGACGGCGTGGAATCACCTTCGAACGCTTGCATCGCTTGCGGCCGCCGCGGCGTTCTTCATGGCGATTCGATAAGCTCGCGCCCTACCGCGTCGTCAGCTTGATCTCGATGCGGCGATTGCGGCGCAGCGCGATCTCGTCGTCGCGTGGGTCGATCGGTTGGAACTCGCCGAAGCCGGCGGCGGCAAGGCGGTTGGCCGGCACGCCGCGATCGATGAGATAGCGCACCACCGAGATCGCGCGCGCGGTCGAAAGCTCCCAGTTCGACGGGAACTCGGCGGTGTGGATCGGCACCTTGTCGGTATGGCCATCGACCCGCAGGATCCAGGGCAGGTCCTTGGGGATATTGGCGGCGAGTTCGAGCAGGGTGTCGGCGAGCTGGCCGAGCTGGGCTTGGCCCTCTTCGCCGAGCTCGGCCGAGCCCGAGGCGAACAGCACCTCGGACTGGAACACGAAGCGGTCGCCCTCGACCCGGATGCCGGGCCGGTTGCCGAGCAGCTTGCGCAGCCGGCCGAAGAACTCGGAGCGGTAGCGCTGCAATTCCTCGACCTTGCCGGCGAGCGCGAGGTTGAGCCGCTTGCCGAGGTTGGCGATCACGGTCTTCTGCTCCTCGGCCTGGGTCTCGGCGACCTGGAGCGCCTTTTCGATCCGCGCGAGCTGGTTGCGCAGCGCCGCGATCTGGCGGTTGAGAAGCTCGACCTGGGCCTGGGCCTTGGTGGTGAGCTTGCGCTGGGAGGCAAGCTCGACGTCGCTTTGCTGAAGGGCGAGGCGGAGCTCCTCGATACGAATCTCGCGCTCCTTGATCTCCTTCTGGGCAAGGGTCGTGCGCTCGGCCTCGTCGGCGAGCTTGGTTTCGAGCGACTTGGCGCGGTCGCGCAGGCTCGTGTAGTCCTCGCGCAGCGCCGTGAGCGCGCTTTCGTTTTCGACGAGCGCGGCCTCCTTGGCGCTCAGATCGACGACCAGAACGCGGTTGGTCTCCTTCAGCTTGGCCGCCGCTTCCTCGGTCGCGGCGAGCTTCTCGCGGTTCTTATCGAGCGCCGCGGCGAGCTGGCTCACCTGGCCCTCGAGCTCGGCGCGCACCTTGCGCAGCGCGGCGATGTCCTGGCGCAGGCTGGCGAGATCGGCGAGCTTGATCTTGAGGGTCTCGCGGTCGACCTCGATGGTCTTGTTGGCCTCCGCCAGCGCCGCTCGCAGCGCCTCGGCCTGGCTCTCGGCGACCCGGGCGCGGTCCTCGATCTTGGTCAAGCGCAGATCGAGCGCGTCGCGCTCGCTCAGCACGCTGGTCAGGCGCTGGTTCAGCTTGTCGCGCTCGGCGAGCACGCCCTCGAGCCGCGACTGAAGCGCGCGCTGCTCCTGCGTGATGGTCGCGAGACGCTGGGAGAGCGCGTCGCGTTCGGCGGTCGAGCTTTGCAGTTCGGAAGAAAGCTGGGCGACGTTCAGGCGCAGCTCGGCGTTGGCCTTGCGCTCGAGCGATAGAAGATCGGCGAGCTCGGCGACCTGCCGGTTGAGCCGGTCGAGCGCTTGGTCGCGGCCCGAAAGCGCGACGGTCAGGAAGTATTGCGCGAGCATGAAGGCGACCAGCAGAAAGATGATCACCATCAAAAGCGTCGACAGGGCGTCGACGAAGCCGGGCCAAATCTCGTTGGTGCGCGGCGCGCGGCGGACACGCATGGTCCGGCGGGCCCCTAGCCGCCGTCGCCGTCGCGGGTCGCGGCGATCGTTCGGGCGAGGAACTTGAGCTCGCTGCGAAGCTCGTCGAGCATCTGGTTGCGGCCCACGACCGTTTCCTCGAGCAGGCGGGTCATGTAGACGTCGATATTGCGGATATGACCGGCGGTCGCCTCGTCGATTCCGCCCATCGAGCCGCCGAGCAGATCGTTGAGCCGCTGGATCAGGGGCTTCATGTCCATCTGGTTTTCGGCCAGCTTCACCATCAGCGTCTGCTCGGCGCGCATCTGATCGGTCAGCGTCGCGAGCTTCTCGGTCAGGCTCATGAGCTTCTGGTCGGCCGAGATGCGGCTTTCCTCGCCGCGCGCGATGATGCGCTGGAGGCTGTCGAGGCTGTCGGCGGTCTGCTCGAGAAGCGCGTTGACATAGGCCGGCATCGACTGTCCGCCCTCGGCCAGCGCCGACGAGCTGGTGAGCCGCGTAAGCCCCGAAAGCCATTCCTCGAGGTCGTTGTAGAAACGGTTCTGCGCCTGGCTCGCCTGAAGGTCGAGAAAGCCCAGGACCAGCGAGCCCGCGAGCCCGAACAGCGACGACGAGAATGCCGTGCCCATGCCCGAAAGCGGCGCCTGAAGCCCGGCCTTGAGGTCCTGGAAGATGGTCGCGACATCGCCCTCGCCGGCGCTCAGACTCTGGACCACGGCGCCGACCGAATGGATCGTGTCGAGCAGCCCCCAGAAGGTGCCGAGCAGCCCGAGGAAGATCAGCAGCCCGATGAGATAGCGCGAGATATCGCGCGATTCGTCGAGCCGCGCGCTGATCCCGTCGAGCAGCGTGCGCATCGACAGCGCCGAAAGCGTCAGCCGGCCGGCGCGCTCGCCCAGCATGGTCGCCATCGGCGACAGGAGGCGCGGCGGCGCCTGAACCGAAAGCCCCGGCTGGTCGCGGCGGAACTCCTCGATCCAGCGGACCTCGGGGTAGAGCCGCAGGACCTGGCGGAAAATATAGGCGACGCCGAGAAGCAGCACGCCGACGATCAGCCCGTTGAGCAGCGGGTTCGCGGTAAAGGCGCGCTCGATCATCTCGAACAGCACGCCGACCACGACGATCACGATGGCGAGGAACACCACCATGCGCGTGATGAAGGTCTGTGGGCGCGTGATCGCCGGTCCGGAACTGGTTGCGGCCGTGGTCGCCATCGGTCGCTCAGCGCCCGGCGAGAATGACGTCGACGCGGTCGGGCGGTCCGCCCTCGGCGCGACTGCCCAGCGCGCGCACGTCGATCCGGGTGCTGCGAATTCCCTGATTGATCAGGAAGGCGCGCACCGCGAGCGCCCGCGACAGCGACAGCCGCCGGGCGGCGCTCGCGCTGCCGCCCGCGCCGCTCGCATAGGCCTTGACCTGAACGCGCAGGCCCTCGGTCGCCGCCATCTTCTTGGCGAGCGTGGCGAGCGCCGGAGAGGCGGTCGGCGGCAGATCGGCTGACTGGGGCTCGAACGCGATGCGCAGCGGCCCGCCGGGCGCGGCCGGGGCCGTCGCCTTCTCGGGCGCGGCGGGCGTCAGCGCCGCGCTCTTGGTCTCGGGCGGCGGCAGCGGCGTTTTGGCGGCCGGCGGCGTCGGCGGCGCGGGCGTCGCAACGGGCGGGGCCGGGGGCGCG
>CAZHDF010000008.1:27605-41200 GCA_964531525.1 uncultured Alphaproteobacteria bacterium
GGCGCGGGCGGGGGCGTCTCGACGACGGCCGGCGCGGGCGCGGGCGCGGCGACCGGCGGCGTCGGGACCGGAGTCGGAATCGCCGGAGCCGGTTGCGTTGCCTTGGGGACCGGCGCGGGCGGCGCGCTCGCGGTCCTTTTCTCCGGCGCGGGGGCGGGCGCGGGTGTCGGCGCGGCCATCTTGGGCGCGGGGGGTGGCGCCTTGGGCGGCGGCGGGGGCGGCGCGGGCGCGATCCTGGGCGCGGGCTGGGCCGGGGCCGCCTGAATCGGCGGCGCGGGCGCGAGCGTCGGCTTGGGCAACGCGCCCGGCGGCGGCGCGCGGTCGAGCAGTACCTGCGCGGGCGGCACGCGCCCGGGCGGCGGCAGGCGGCGAGGTTGGCTCGGCGCCGCGCCCAGCTTGTCGAGGACGTCGAGATTGACCTCGACCGAAGGCAGGCCGCTGCCGCCGATGATGACGGGTTCGGCCGTCGCCGAACCGGGCACCGAAACGGGCGCGAGCAGGCCCAGGAACAACAGGCCCGGAAGCAGCAGACTCGGGATCGGTAGGCCGAAAGCGGCCGTGGCCGGCGCGCTTGGGCGCGGCGAACGGCGCGCGCGCGGCGTCATGCGGGACCGGCTCTGCATGGCTGTCGTCTTACGCGGTTCATCGTCGGCGTCGTTACGGGATGTTGTGTTGTTCGCCGCCGCGGCACCATAGCCCACGGTCATGGCGAGAACAAGGCGCGGCATGCGCATGCGCGCTCGGAAGGCGATTGATCGGGGCGTCGCCCGCCGGGCCATGGGCCGGGCCGAGGCTCAGTCCTTGCGGGTCTTGGCGAGAAGGGCGAGGAGAGCGCCGTGCAGGCGGTCGTTTCCGGCGAGCACGTCGCCCGAGGCGATCATCTTCGAGCCGCCGTCGATCTCGGTCACGTAGCCGCCCGCCTCGCGCACGATCAGGATGCCGGCGGCGATGTCCCAGGGCGAAAGCGCGGGCTCCCAGAAGCCTTCGTAGCGGCCCGCCGCCACATAGGCGAGATCGAGCGCCGCCGAGCCCAGCCGGCGAATCCCGGCGCAGACCCCCATCACCGCCTCCATCTGGGCGAGATATTCGGGATGGCCCTCGCGTCCGTGCCAGGGAATGCCCGTCGCGATCACCGAATCGGCGAGCTTGCCGCGCGAGGACACCCGCAGCCGGCGGTCGTTGAGGAACGCGCCGTCGCCACGCTCGGCCCGGAACAGCTCGTCGCGCAGCGGATCGTAGATCACGCCCGCGATCACCTCGCCGTCGTGCTCGCAGGCGATCGAGATGCAGAAATGGGGGATGCCGTGGAGAAAGTTGAGCGTGCCGTCGAGCGGGTCGACGATCCAGCGCCGGCCGCCATCCTTGCCGGCGACTTCGCCGCCTTCCTCGAGAAGAAAGCCGTAGTCGGGCCGCGCGCGCGCCAGCTCGCGGCGCAGCACCTTCTCGGCGTGGAGATCGGCGGTCGAGACGAAATCGGCCGGCCCCTTGCGCGAGACCTGGAGGTTCTCGACCTCGCCGAAGTCGCGCACCAACCCGCGCGCGGCCTTGTAGGCCGCCTGGATCATCACCGTGACGATGGCGGAGCGAACGGCCATCGGGGCGCTCAGTCGCGCGCGCGTTCGCGGTAGCTGCCGTCGGCGGTGCTGACGACGACCCGCGTGCCGGTCTCGATATGCGGCGGCACCATGGTGCGCACGCCGTTCGACAGGATAGCCGGCTTGTACGACGAGGCGGCGGTCTGGCCCTTGACCACGGCCTCGGTCTCGGTCACCTCGAGGACCACCGTCTCGGGCAGCTCGATCGAGATCGGCTCGCCCTCGTAGCTCTGCATCGTCACCATCATGCCGTCCTGGAGGAAGGCGATCTGGTCGCCGACCACCTCGCGCGACAGCGACACCTGATCGTAGGTCTCGGTGTCCATGAAGGTGAGAAGATCGCCGTCGGCGTAGAGGAACTGATAGTCCTTCTCGTCGAGGCGCACGCGCTCGACGCTTTCCGAGGCGCGAAACCGCTCGTTCAGCTTGGTGCCGCCGCGCAGGTCGCGCAGCTCGACCTGAAGATAGGCGCCGCCCTTGCCGGGCTGGGTATGCGCGATCTTGACCGCTCGCCACAGGCGTCCCTGGTGCTCGATCACCATGCCTGGACGGATCGCGTTTCCGTTGATTTTCATCGTTTCGACCTGTGGGGATTCCGGGTCAACCGGGGTTGCTGCGGCGGAACCTATCAGGTTGCCCCCAGGCTTTCAACGCGGCCTTTCGGTAATCGCCGCGATCGCCGCGCCGAAGGCCGCGACCGCCGCCGCCGGTCCCGCCGGGTGGTTCCAGACGGCCGACGAGACGGCCAGGAAATCGGCCCCCGCCGCGATCAGCGAGCCGCAGTTTTCGGGCGCGACGCCGCCGACCGCGACGCAGGGCACGACCATCAGCTCGTTCCACCAGGCAAGGATCTCCGGGTCCGCCGGCGGCGCCCCGGGCAGGGTGGGCGAGGGGAAGAAGGCGCCGAAGGACACGTAGTCCGCGCCCTTCTCGGCGGCGGACATGGCGGCATGGCGCGAGCCGCCGCAGGCCACGCCGACGATCGCCTCGTCGCCCAGGATGTCGCGCGCGTGGCCGATCGCGCGCGGGTCCGCGAGATGCACCCCGTCGAGGCCCGCCTCGCGCGCGACCGCCGGGTCCTCGTCGAGCAGCAGCGCCACGTCGCGCGCGTGGCAAACCGGGCGCAGGGCCTCGGCGGCATTGATCCGCGCCTCGCGCGCCGCGTCCGGCAGGCGAAGCTGGACGCAGGCGACGTCGCCCGCGTCGAGCGCGGCGGCGAGCGTCTCGGCGAATGCGGGCGGCTCGATGCGCGGCGGCGTGATGAGGTAGAGCCGGCAGCCTTCCGCCGCGCCGCCGCCGGCGGTCATCGTCCGCGCCCCCGCACGGCCTCAGGCGGCCTCGTCCTCCATCGCCGGGGTGTAGCGGCCATGGCGCGCGGCGCCGTTGAGCCGGGCGCGGTGGTGGAAGGCCTTTTGCGCGCGCGCGACGTTCTCGGCCTTGCCCGACCAGGCCTTGAGCGGCGGGGCCTGAAGCGCCCGACCGTAGGAGAAGCTGAGCTGCCAGGGCAGGTTGCCGTCCATCGCGTTCATCGCGTTGAGATGCGCGGTCGCCTCGACGTCCGACTGGCCGCCCGAGAGGAACACGATCCCGGGCACCGCGGCGGGAACCCGGCGGCGCAGGCTCTTGACCGTGGCGGCGGCGACCTCCTCGACGCTCGCCTTGGGCGCGTGGTCCTTGCCGTCGATCACCATGTTGGGCTTGAGCAGCATGCCCTCGAGCAGCACGCGCTGGTCGTGGAGCGCGGCGAACACCCGGGCCAGCGTCTCCTCGGTCACCTCGGCGCAGCGGGCGAGGTCGTGGTCGCCGTCCATCAGCACCTCGGGCTCGACGATCGGCACCAGCCCGGCTTCCTGCGACAGCGCCGCGTAGCGCGCGAGCGCATGGGCGTTCACGTCGAGGCAGTAGGTCGAGGGAAGGTTGTCGCCGATGGCGATCACGGCGCGCCATTTGGTGAAGCGCGCGCCGAGCTCGGCGTATTCCTGGAGCCGGTCGCGCAGGCCGTCGAGGCCCTCGGTCACCGTCTCGCCGGGCGCGCCGGCGAGCCGCTTCGCGCCCTTGTCGACCTTGATGCCGGGGATCATGCCCTGGCGCTTCAGGATCTCGACCAGGGGGGTGCCGTCGGCGGCGTTCTGGCGGATCGTCTCGTCGAACAGGATCACGCCCGAGATGTACTCGCCCGCGCCGGGGGTGGTGAACAGAAGCTCGCGATAGGCGCGGCGGTTGTCCTCGGTCGATTCGACGCCGATGGTGTCGAACCGTTTCTTGATGGTCGGGCTGCTCTCGTCGGCCGCGAGAATGCCCTTGCCCGGCGCGACGAGCGCCTGGGCGGTGGCTTCGAGATCGGATGCCGTCATGGGCTCGCTACCTCCGGTTGGTGAGCGGCGCGGCGGCCGTCCGGATGGGCGGTCGCGGGCGCCGTGAAAGGCTTGGGAAATCACTCTTCTGATAGCCCAGCCCTTGCCCTTTTGCAACGCTTCGCGGGCGGGGCGGGGCTATTCTCGGGCGGGCTCGAAAAAGGCCCGGCAGGCGGCCACCGGATCGCGCGCGTCGAGGAGGTCGAGCACCGCCGCGCCGGGCTCGTCCGCGACCAGCCGCGCGCCCTGGGCCTCGGCGATCTCGGCGATCTTGCGGCGGACGTCGGCGCGGCCCGCGAGGCGCAGCGCGGTCCAGCCCGCGCGCAGCGCCGCGAGCGCGAGGCCGGGGTCCTCGCCGCAGTCGATCTCGGCGCTCGCGGCCACGTCGGGCGCCTCGGCCCGGGCGCGCGCGACGATCGCCTTGAGATAGCCGACGCCCGCGTAGGCCGCGGCCCCGGGGGCGGTGCGCAGCACCAGGGGAACGCGCGCCTCGCCGGCGGCGGCGAGCGCCGCGCGCGCATGCTCCAAGGAATGGAAGATCACGACCCGCGCCGCCCGGTCGGGCAGGCCCGGGCCGCTCAAGGCCGAAGCGCGGCGACGCCCGGCAGCTCGCGCCCTTCGAGCCATTCGAGGAAGGCGCCGCCCGCGGTCGAGATATAGGTGAAATTCTCGATCGTCCCGGCCTTGGCGAGCGCCGCCACGGTGTCGCCGCCGCCGGCGACGCTGACCAGTCCGCGCGTCTCGGTCAGCCGCGCGACCGCGCGCGCGACCGCGGTCGTGCCCGCGTCGAAGCCGTCGAGCTCGAAGGCGCCGAGCGGCCCGTTCCAGACCACCGTGCGCGCCTCGGCGAGCCGTTCGGCGATGGCGCGCGCGCTGTCCGGGCCGATGTCGAGGATCATGGCGTCGTCGGGAACCGCGTCGATCGCCACCACCTCGCGTGGCGCGCCGGCCTCGAAGCGGGTGGCGACCACGGCGTCGCTCGGCAGGATCAGCGCGCAGCCCCGGGCCTCGGCGTCGGCCATGATCTCGCGCGCGGTGTCGGCCATCTCGTGCTCGCAGAGCGAGCGGCCGACCGCCACGCCCTTCGCGGCGAGGAAGGTGTTGGCCATGCCGCCGCCGATGACCAGCATCTCGACCCGCCCGACGAGGTGGCCGAGCAGCGCGAGCTTGGTCGAGATCTTGGCCCCGCCGATCACGGCGGCGACCGGGCGCGCCGGGTTCTCGAGCGCCGCGTCGAGCGCCTCGAGCTCGGCCTGCATCAGTCGCCCGGCGTAGGCCGGTAGCAGCTTCGCCACGCCGACCACCGAGGCATGCGCCCGGTGCGCGGCCGAGAAGGCGTCGTTGACATAGGCCTCGCCGAGCTTCGCGAGCGCGGCGGCGAAGTCGGGATCGTTCTTCTCCTCGCCGGCGTGGAAGCGCAGGTTTTCGAGCAGCAGCACCTCGCCGTCGCCGAGCGCCGCGGCCGCCGCCTCGGCGGGCGCGCCCACGCAATCCTCGGCGAAGCCGACCGCCCGGCCGCCGAGCGCGTCCGAAAGCGGTTCCGCCAGCGGCGCGAGCGACATCGACGGCGTGACCTTGCCCTTGGGTCGTCCGAAATGCGACAGCACGATCACGCGCCCGCCGCGCTCGGCGAGCTCGGCGAGCGTCGGGGCGACGCGCTCGATCCGGGTCGCGTCCGAGACCGCGCCGTCGCGCATCGGCACGTTGAGGTCGACCCGGACGAGAACCCGCCGGCCCGCCGGGTCGAGATCGTCGAGGGTGCGGAAGGTAGCCATCCCGACCTCGCTCGCGCCTAGAGGCGGCCCAGCACCGCCGCGACGTCGCCCATCCGGTTCGAGAACCCCCACTCGTTGTCGTACCAGGCGAGCACGCGGCAGAGCTTGCCCTCGACCACCGCCGTCTGGCCGAGATCGAAGGTCGAGCTCGCCGGGTTGTGGTTGAAGTCGATCGACACCAAAGGCTCGTCCGAGGTCGCGAGCACGCCCTTGAGCGGCCCCTCGGCGGCCGCCGTGATCGCATCATTGATCTCCTCGACGCTGGTCTCGCGCTTGGCGATGAAGGACAGATCGACCATCGAGACGTTGGGGGTGGGCACCCGCACCGCGACCCCGTCGAGCCGTCCCTTGAGCTCGGGCAGCACCAGGCCGACCGCGCGCGCCGCGCCGGTCGAGGTCGGGATCATCGACAGCGCCGCGCCGCGCGCGCGGTGCAAATCCTTGTGCAGGGTGTCGAGCACCGGCTGGTCGCCGGTATAGGAATGGATCGTGGTCATGAAGCCGCAGTCGATGCCGATCGCGTCGTTGAGCACCTTGGCCACGGGCGCCAGGCAGTTGGTGGTGCAGGAGGCGTTGGAGACCACCGTGTGCTCCTGGGTCAGCCGCTCGTGGTTGACGCCGTAGACCACCGTGAGATCGGCGCCCGTCGCCGGGGCCGAGACCAGCACCTTGCGCGCCCCGGCGTCGAGATGCTTGGCCGCGAGCTCGCGCTTGGTGAACAGCCCGGTGCATTCGAGCGCCACGTCGACCCCGAGATCGCCCCAGGGAAGCGCCGCCGGGTCGCGCTCGGCGCAGACCTTGATCGGGCCGTGGCCGAGGTCGATGCTGTCCGCGCCCGTGGTCACCTCGCCCGGGAAGCGGCCGTGGACCGAGTCGTAACGCAGCAGATGGGCATTGGTCTCGACCGGGCCGAGATCGTTGA
This sequence comes from uncultured Alphaproteobacteria bacterium, assembly GCA_964531525.1. Taxonomy (GTDB): domain Bacteria; phylum Pseudomonadota; class Alphaproteobacteria; order JAAXGF01; family JAAXGF01; genus CAYYWV01. The sequence continues at coordinate 34,252 of CAZHDF010000008.1, forward strand.
TGGCGACGACTTCGAGATCGTCGCGCTTCGCTTCCGCGATGGCGCGCAGGACGAGCCGGCCGATGCGGCCGAAACCGTTGATCGCGAGACGAACCGACATGTTTTCCCTCCAATGGCTGATGCGGGCCGCGCGCCCCGCGCTTGCCGGGGCGCGCCGGCGCCCGTGACGGCGTTACAGCCGGGCGCGCACCGCGGCGGCCGCCGCGTCCGCCGTGATGCCAAAATGGGCGTACAGATCCTTGGCCGGGGCCGAGGCGCCGAAACCGTCGAGACCGATCACCGCGCCGTTCTCGCCGACGTAACGCTCCCAGCCCAGGGTCGCGGCGGCCTCGATCGCGACCCGCGGCACGCCGGGCGCGATCACCGAGCGGCGGTAGCTTTCGTCCTGGCGGTCGAACAGGCGCCAGCAGGGCAGCGAGACGACGCGCGTCGGCACGCCCTCGGCCTGGAGCGTCTCGCGCGCGGCGAGCGCGAGGGCGACCTCGGTGCCGGTGGCGATCAGGATCGCCCGGGCCTCGCCCTCGGCCTCGGCGAGCACGTAGCCGCCCCGGGCGCAAAGGTTCTCGTCCGTATGCTTGGCGCGCAGCGCCGGCGCGCCCTGGCGCGACAGCGCGATCACCGAGGGCGTCGCCCGCTCGGCGAGCGCGAGCGCCCAGCATTCGGCGGTCTCGACCGCGTCGGCGGGGCGAAAGACGTTGAGATTGGGCATCGCGCGCAGGCTCGCGAGATGCTCGATCGGCTGATGGGTCGGGCCGTCCTCGCCGAGGCCGATCGAATCATGGGTCATCACGTAGATCACGCGCAGGCCCATCAGCGCCGAAAGCCGGATCGCCGGGCGGCAGTAATCGCTGAACACCAGGAAGGTGCCGCCGTAGGGGATCGCCCCGCCGTGCAGCGCGAGCCCGTTCATGGCCGCGCCCATGGCGTGCTCGCGCACCCCGTAATGGATGTAGCGACCGCCGAAGTCGCCGGCCGAGATCGGCGTCGTGCAGCGCGTGCGGGTGTTGTTCGAGCCCGTGAGGTCGGCCGAGCCGCCGATCATCTCGGGGATCGCCTCGGTGAGCACCTCGAGCGCCTCCTGACTCGCCTTGCGGGTCGCCCAGCCGGGCTTCTCCTCGGCGAGGCGGCGCTTGTAGGCGTCGAACGCCTCCTCCCAGCCGGTCGGCGGGTCGCCGGCGCGGGCGAAGGCCTCGCGGGTGTTCGCGTCGCGGGCGGCGAGGGTTCCCTCCCAGGCGGCCCGGACCGCGCTCCCGCGCGCGCCGGCCGTCCGCCAGGCCGCCAACACCGGCTCGGGAATTTCGAACGGCGGCCAGCGCCAGCCGAGGCGCGCGCGGGCGCCGGCGATCTCGTCCTCGCCCAGGGGCGCGCCATGGGTCGCGGCGGTGCCCGCCTTGGTCGGCGCGCCGAAGCCGATGGTCGTGCGGCACGCGATCAGCGACGGCCGGTCGGTCTCGCGCGCCGCCGCGATCGCGCCGGCGACCGCCTCCGGGTCGTGGCCGTCGACCGCCGAGACGTCCCAGCCGTAGGCGCGGAAGCGCGCGAGCGCGTCGTCGCCGGTGGCGAGCGCGGTCGGCCCATCGATCGAAATGCCGTTGTCGTCGAACAGCACGATCAGCTTCGCGAGGGCGAGATGTCCCGCGAGCGAGGCGGCCTCGTGGCTGACGCCTTCCATCAGGCAGCCGTCGCCGGCGATCACGTAGGTGTAATGATCGACCAGATCGTCGCCGTGGCGCGCGGCCATCAGGCGCTCGCCGATCGCCATGCCGACCGCGGTCGCGAGCCCCTGGCCGAGCGGGCCGGTCGTGGTTTCGACGCCCGCGGTATGGCGGTATTCGGGATGTCCCGGCGTGCGGCTGCCGAGCTGGCGGAAGCGCTTGATCTCGTCGATCGTCACGTCGCCGCAGCCGGTGAGATGAAGCAGCGCGTACAGCAGCATCGAGCCGTGGCCCGCCGACAGCACGAAGCGGTCGCGGTCGGGCCAGTCGGGCCTTGCCGGGTCGAACTTGAGAAAGCGGGTGAACAGCACCGTCGCCACGTCGGCCATGCCCATCGGCATGCCGGGGTGGCCCGACTTGGCGGCTTGCACCGCGTCCATCGCGAGAACGCGGATCGCGTTGGCCATGTCGGCGTGGGGAACGGAAATTTCGGTGGGCGCGGGGGAAAGGCTGGTCATTTGCGAAACCGGCTCGGGCTGGGCGAGACGGTGCGCAAGATGACCGCCCGGGCGCGGGTCGTCAACCGCCGAATCACCCCCCGGTCCCCCGCCCGGGACGGTTCCTGGCCGGGTTCGCCGCGCGCGAAGATTGCATTCCTTCCCCTCGCGCCCGATTGACGCGCGGCCCCGCCTGCGATATGTCTTTTCAGCCGAAGGTCGATCTCAGGCCGAACGCCCAACTCTTTGATAAAAAAACAATATGTTGATTTCGGAGGCACAGCGTCGACTTCAGGACGCGCTTGACAGGCTCGAATCCGCGGCCACGCGGCTGCGGACGCGCGCCGACGGCGCGGCCGAGAACGAGACCGCGATCGAGACCCTGCGCGCCGAGTGCGCGCGTCTCGCGGCCGAGGTCGAGAGCTTGCGCGCCGACAAGGCGGCGCTGACCGAGGCGGCGGCGAGCGACGAGTACCGGGCCGAGGCCGAGGCGCTGCGCGCGGAGGTCGAAAGTCTACGCGCCCGGATCGCGGGGTTCGAGCGAGAGGGGCGCGTCGCCGCGGCGTCGGAGCGCGAGCTCGAGACCCTTCGCGACGACCGCGACCGGCTCAAGACCGCGCTCGCGCGGCTGCGCGAGGAACGCGAGGATCTCGCCAACGCGGCCGAGACCGCGCGCGCGGCGGTCGCCGACGAGCTCGCCGAGCTGACCGCCGAGCGCGACCGGTTCCGCGCCGCCTTCGAGGAGATGCGCGCGCGCTGCGACGCGCTCGAACAGGCGGGCGCCGCCGAGGACCGCTCGCAGAGCGCCGAGATCGAGGCGCTGCGCTCGGAGCGCGACCGGCTGCGCGCGGCGCTCGAGCGGCTACGCGGCGATTACGCGGCGCTCGAACGCACCGGCGGCGCACCGGCGGCGGCCAACGGCGAGCTGGTCGCGTTGCGCAGCGACCGCGACCGGCTGAGCGCCGAGCTTCGCCAATCGCGCGACGCTTATTCGGCGCTCGAGCGCGTGACCGACACGGCGACCGCGCGGCTCGACGCCGCCATCGCCCGCCTGAAGACGACGTTGGGAGGCTGAGCCCATGGCCGAAGTCGTGATCACGATCAACCGGCGCGACTATCGCATCAACTGCGACGAGGGCCAGGAGGATCGGCTGCGACGGCTCGCCCAGTACATCGACGAGCAGATCGGCGAGCTGATCGAGGGCGTCGGCAACGTCGGCGACGTGCGGCTTTTCGTCATGGCGAGCCTAGTGATCGCCGACAAGCTTTTCGACGCCACCGCCGACGCCGAGCGGCTGCGCGCCCAGGTCGCCCAGGCCAAGCAATCGGGCGCCGGCGGCGGTGGCGGAGAGAGCGAGGCGGCGGTCGCTTCGGTGGTCGAGGCGATCGCCCGGCGCATCGATGATATTGCAGCGCGCCTCGACGCTGCCTAACTTATGAAGCGGACGGGTTCTGCGCGGCGCGTCGGGTCGCATTGATCCCTGGGGCCAACAGTTACCCTAGGGGAGCTGTCCCTGCCGGGGTCGTGGCCTCGGTATATGGCGCCCACCTGCGCAAGCAGGCCACAGAGGATGTGCAAGGACCAACGGCCGAGGCGGTCCCGTCCACCATTTTTTTCCTGCCACGCGGTTCCGGCGTGATCCAGTCTCCCGAATCCGATGCGGCCAAGCTCGACGCCGCCAAGAAGGCCTTGCGCGCCGCCGCCGCCAAACGTCGCGCGGCGCTGGACGCGGCCTTGCGCGCGGCCGCGGCGCGCGCGGTCGCCCGCCATGTTCTCGAAACCGTTCCCCTGGCTCCCGGCGCGGTGGTCTCGGGCTATTGGCCGATGGGCGAGGAGCTCGATTTGCGGTCGTTGCTCGCGACGCTCGACGCGCGCGGCCATCCCTGTTGCCTGCCGGTGGTGGTCGGGCGCGCGCGGCCGCTGGTCTTTCGCGCCTGGCGCCCCGGCGCGCCGCTCGAGGCGGCGGCGTTCGGCACCCGGGTTCCGCCCGCGGATGCGCCCGAGCGGGTTCCGAAGGTCCTTCTGGTGCCGCTTCTCGCCTTCGATGACGCGGGCTACAGGCTCGGCTACGGCGGCGGGTTCTACGATCGGACGCTCGCGCGCCTGCGCGCCGCCGATCCGGAGACCCGCGCTGTCGGCGTCGCCTTCGCAGCCCAGCGCGTCGACGCGGTGCCCCGGGAGGCGACCGACGCGCGGCTCGACTGGATCGTGACCGAGGAGGGCGCGAGGGTGGTATCGTGAGGCTTCTGTTCATCGGCGACGTGATGGGGCGCACCGGCCGCACGGCGGTGATCGAGCGATTGCCGGGCCTGCGCGCCGATCTCGGGCTCGATTTCGTGGTCCTCAACGGCGAGAACGCGGCCGGCGGCTTCGGCATCACGGGCAAGATCTGCCAGGCGTTCTACGAGGCCGGCGTCGACGTCATCACCACCGGCAACCACGCCTGGGACCAGCGAGAGATCCTGGGCTACATCGACGGCGACCCCCGGCTTCTCCGGCCCAACAACTATCCGCGCGGCACGCCGGGCCGAGGCGTGGGCGCGTTCGAGACGCGGGACGGGCGCAAGGTGGTGGTCGTCCAGGTGATGTGCCGGCTGTTCATGAACCCGCTGGATTGCCCGTTCGCGAGCGCGGACGCGGCGCTCGCCGCCTATCCGCTGGGCGGCACGGCGGCGGCGATCGTGGTCGACATCCACGGCGAGGCGAGCAGCGAGAAGATGGCCATGGGCCATTACCTCGACGGGCGGGTCTCGCTCGCGGTCGGCAGCCATACCCATATCCCGACCGCCGACGCCCAGATCCTGCCCGGCGGCACCGCCTACCAGACCGACGCGGGCATGTGCGGCGACTACGATTCGGTGATCGGCATCGACAAGGCGATCTCGGTTGCGCGCTTCACCCGCAAGCTGCCGACCGAGCGCATGCGCCCCGCCGAGGGCGAGGCGACGGTCTGCGCCGTGTTCGTCGAGACCGACGACGCCACCGGGCGCGCCACGCGCGTCGCGCCGGTGCGCGTCGGCGGCCGGCTCGCCGAGAGCCTGCCGGGCTAAGTCGGGACGCCGGGGGCGGCGATTGCGCCCCACCCGGAAGCACGGCGATAATGGCAATGATACCGAGCGCATAAAACCGAAACGGGAAGGGTAGGGACGAGATCATGGACATCGCATCCGAACGGGCCAGGGCGGTCGCGGAAACGGTCGCGCGCATCCGCGCGATCGAGGCCGAGCGGGGCGTGACGCGCGCCGCGCTCGACGAGATTCGCGAAGCGCTGATCGCGCTCGCCGCGCGCCGCGAATTATTCCCGGCCGAAACCTTCTCGCCGCCCGAAAGCGGGCGCGACGGGCGGCTTTATCTCTTGTCGGAGGACGAGGACCATCGCTTCGCGCTCTACCTCAACTGCGCGACCGACGACAAGAACACCCCGCCCCACGACCACGCGACCTGGGCCGTGGTGGTCGCGGTCGAGGGCGAGGAGCACAACCGGATCTACGAGATCGTCGGCGACGACGAGAGCCCCGAGACGGCGCGGGTGCGGATCGCCAAGGAAATCACCATCCGCCCCGGCACCGGCGTCTGCCTGATGCCCCACGATATCCACTCGATCCATATGTCGGGGCCCGAGCCCAAGATGCACCTGCACATGTACGGGCTGGCGATCCCGCACCAGACCGAGCGCCGGCGCTTCGACCTCGAAGCCGGCGGCTTCCGCCATTTCGCGGCCCACCCCGACATCCGGGACGCCCGTCAGGTCTCCGATTCGGGCGAAACGTAAGTAAAGCGGACCGTGCCGTCGCGCGCCACCTGATCGACCAGCGCCACCTCCCAGTCGAGATAGGCTTGCATGGCGGCCTCGACGTCCTCGTCCTTGTCGTAGGGGCGATACCAGACGTCGTCGGTCTCGTCGGCGAGCCGGGTGAAGCCGCGTTCGAGCGCTAGCCCCGCGCCGGTCCAGGCCGCCGTGCCGCCCGCGAGCGCGCGGACCGGCCGGCCGCTCGCCGCCCGGGCGTCGGCGACCGCGAGGCGGGCGAGCACCCCGTCGGGCGAGGTGAGCACGATCTCGCCCTCCGGCGGCAGCTTCGCGAGCCCGCTTTCGAAGCGCGAGCGCACCGCGAACCAGGCCCCGGGAATATGCCCGTCGCGGTAGTCGAGACTGGTCGCGAGATCGACCACCAGCGCCGCGCCGGCCGCGAGGCGGGACGCGAGATCGGCGACCGCGACCGTCTCGGCCCGGCAGGCGTCGAGCCCGGCGATCGGCGGAATTTCCGGGCCGGTCTCGATCACGGCGTCGGCGGGGACGGGATCGAGCACGAACACGTCGCGCCAGCCCATCTGGATCAGCCAGGACGCGGTCATGATCGCGCGCGCGCCGTCCGGGTCGATCAGCACGAGGCGCGCGCCGAGCGTGCCGACATAGCGGTCGGTCGCCTGGACGAGCTGGCCGCCCGGGGCCGACCGCGCGCCGGCGAGGTGTCCGGCGCGATACTCGCGCGGGTCGCGCACGTCGAACAGGTACAGACTGCGCGCGCCGCTTTCGGCGCGGAAGCGGGCGAGGCCGGCGCCGTCGATGCGCCGGACGCCGAAGCGCCGGGCGACGCGCTCGGCGGCGGCGCGGGCGCGCGCGCGGCCCTCGGGCGTGACGTCGGGCGCGGCGCGGGTTTGCCCGTGGTCGAGCGCGAGCCCGGCGAGATGCCAGCCCATGGTTCCGTTCTCGAGCGCCACGACCGGGTTGGGGATGCCCGCGTTGATCAGCGATTGCGCGCCGATGATGCTGCGCGTGCGCCCGGCGCAGTTGACCA
>CAZHDF010000009.1:0-40746 GCA_964531525.1 uncultured Alphaproteobacteria bacterium
TCCCGCGACCAGGAGGACATCGCCGGCGTTTACAAGCGCCTGACCTTCGCCGGCGTGCGCATGGTCACGCTCTCGGAGGGCGATATCAGCGAGCTGCATATCGGCCTCAAGGGCACAATGGGGGCGCTCTATCTCAAAGACCTCGCCGACAAGACCCGGCGTGGCCTGCACGGCCGGGTAGAGCACGGAAAGTCAGGCGGCGGCAATTCTTACGGCTATCGCGTGGTCCATCGCAGCGGCCCGGACGGCGAGCCGATCCGCGGCGAGCGGGAGATCGATCCGGTCGAAGCCAATATCGTCCGGCGCATCTTCACCGACTATGCCGCCGGCAAGTCGCCCCGCACGATCGCTCACGAACTCAATGCGGAAGGGGTCGCCGGCCCGCGTGGTCGCGACTGGGGACCGAGCACCCTTCTTGGCAACGTCAAGCGGGGCAACGGCATCCTCAACAATGAGCTCTATATTGGCCGCTTGGTCTGGAACCGTCAGCGCTTCCTCAAGGACCCCGATACGGGGAAACGCGTCTCGCGCCTCAACCCAGAAAACGAATGGGTAACCCAAGACGTGCCGGAACTGCGCATCATTGATGATGCGCTCTGGACAAAGGTGAAGAAACGCCAGACCGCGATCCGGGCACGCTGTGTGAAGGAGGACGGCAACGGCCTGACGGCGGTCCGCCGCACCCACTATGCTCTTCTCGGGCCTGATCAAGTGCGCAGAGTGCGGCGGCGGTTATTCGAAGATCTATCGCGATTTCTTCGGCTGCTCGACGGTGAAGAACAAGGGGACCTGCTCGAACACGACGCGGATCACACGACAGGAACTCGAAACACGCGTTCTCAACGCGCTCCGCAACGAGCTCATGAAACCGGAACTCTTCAAGGAATTCTGCGAGGAGTATATGCGCGAGATCAATCGGCTGCGGATGGAAGCCTCAGCCGAGATCACGGCAAAGCAGGCGGAACTTGAGCGGGCCGAACGTGGAATCCGCAAGATCATCGAGGCGATCAAGGAGGGCTATCGCACGCCTGGCATGAAGGAGGAGCTGTTCGAGCTCGAAGAGTGCAAAGAGCGCCTCACGCGTGAGCTGGCCCAGGCCGAAGAGCCGCCGGCGCTGCTCCACCCGAACATGGCGCAGGAATACCGCAAGCGCATAGACGGGCTGTTCGAGGCCTTGGGCGACGAACGGACCCGGCTCGAGGCGGGTGACGACATCCGCGCCCTTGTCGGCCGGATCGTCGTCGCGCCCGGCGCGGACGGCCGGGCCGATCTGTGGCTGGAGGGTGATTTGGCCGGCATCTTGAGCCTGGCGGCGGGCAAAAAAACACCCGCCAATCCGGAGGACGGGCGGGTGCTGTGCCCGACTTGAGACATAGGTGGTTGCGGGGGCAGGATTTGAACCTGCGACCTTCAGGTTATGAGTCACGATTCTATACTTTCTCGCTACTGCGAGAGACTTCGAAATGGCGCTATAAATCAATATTTTTACTTGATTTTTGCTTGAAACGCCTTACACTAATCTTCACCTGAATACGCCCCAAAACGCGCCCTCTTGCTCCCCTATTGCTCCCCCGGGGAGCGGGCTGAGCGGAGAAGACGGATGAAGGCAAAGATCACCAAGCGGCTCGTCGAAGACCTGATCGCAAAGGACGGTAAAGAGCTCTGGGTGTGGGACAAGGAACTCCCGGGCTTCGCGATACGGGTCAAGCCCACCGGGGTGAAGGCTTACGTCATTCAGTACCGGAACCTGCACCGGCAGTCCCGCAAGATCACCCTCGGCCGGCATGGCGTCCTTACGCCCGAGGAAGCGCGTCGGCTGGCCCGTCAGACCCTGGCTGCCATCGAACGTGGCGAAGATCCGGCGCAAGATAGGCGAGCCCGTCGTGATGCGCTCACCGTCGCCGATCTCGCCAAACGGTTCGACGAGGAACACATCTCGGTCCGCCTCAAGCCGAGCACGGCCCAGGAATACCGCCGCAACCTCCGCCGCTTCATCCTGCCGGCGATCGGCAGGCTGAAGGTGGCCGACGTGACGCGGGCCGACATCGCCCGCTTCCACCACGAGCTCCGGCACATCCCCTACCAGGCCAACCGGAACCTCGAGGTCATCTCCAAGATGTTCAACCTCGCGGAACTCTGGGGCCTGCGACCGGACGGGTCGAACCCGCGCCGACACATCAAGAAGTACCCCGAGGAGAAGCGAGAGCGTTACCTGAACCCTCAAGAGCTTGCTCGCCTGGGCGAGGTGCTACGCGAGGTCGAGCAGGAAGGCATCGAGTCCCCGTCGTCCATCGCCGCCGTCCGGCTGTTGATCTTCACCGGCTGCCGCCTCAACGAGATCATGACCCTTCGGTGGGAGTACGTTGATTTCGAAGGCCGGCGCCTGCGCCTGCCGGACTCGAAGACCGGCGCTAGGGTTGTCCACCTCGGCGCTCCAGCCCTCGAGGTGCTGTCGAACATCGAACGCTTGCCAGATAATCCATGGGTCATCACCGGCAAGAAATCGGGCGCCCGCCTAACCGACCTCCAGCGCCCCTGGCGCCGCATCCGCAAACGCGCCGGCCTTGATGACGTACGCATCCATGATCTCCGCCACTCCTTCGCCTCCGGCGCCGTGGCGCTGGGCGAAGGCCTTCCCATGATCGGCAAACTCCTCGGCCACACCCAGGTCCAGACGACGGCGCGCTATGCTCACCTCGCCGCCGACCCGGTGAAGGCGGCGGCAGAGCGGGTGTCGTCGAACATTGCCGCGCTCATGGACGGTCCCTCAGCGGAGGTCGTGTCGCTCAGGTCTACGGTAACGAAGCGCTGACCGCCGGCGCCGCCGAATCGACAGCAGCAAGGCGAAGTTGATCACCGACCTTGCGGCCCAACCTCGCTTCGCAGCGTTATCCCTCTTCTGCCCCCAACACATCCTCAAAATCGACGAGGTCAGCGAGTTCGTCCATCAGTGGGGATAAGCTGTAGGCAAGCCCGCCATAGACACTCAGTGCGATGATGAGGCCATGACCCATAGCTTGTGTGCACACGTTCTCGATGTGCCGCTTGTCCGCAAATTGTTCAGGGATCAATTCGGCGACCATCCGCTTCCACGCATTTGAGCGGGCCAGTTCTTGGTCAGGAGTTGCCGCTTCTTCTTCCAGCGCGAGCGCATAATATCTCCCGAGGACGAGAATTTCATCACGGCTTAGCCGCGCGAGGATGTCGGCGTAACGAGCGAAGTTATCTGCGTAGAGCCGGTCACGCTGGGCCTGACCAACGATCACCTTGGCGAGGAGGCGGAGATTCCGACGCGCGATGCCGTCGCGGGCTGCTAAGAAGTATCGATAGATGATTGCAACGGCGTCATCTTCGCTCGCCGCTTCGAGGGTCTCGATCTGGCCGGAACTGATTTCCTCAAACAGGATGTTACGCGCCTCATCGCCGCGCCGCCTCATGAATTCCTGGAAAACCGTCGCGGCTGTTGAGGTGGGGACGCCGAAGAGGGTCAACGCGTCGGCAAACACGCTCTCAGCAAGATTAGCAAGTCGTTTCGGCATGAGGGCTCCAGTCGTTTGGTATTGTTGCGAGCATACCCGCTCACGGCTGATTTGACATTCCTGCCACCATCCATCGCTAATCATGGCAGGTGTTGGTGTGCGTCTGAAAGTGCTCTGGCACCGAGGATGCGCGCATTCACGACCTGCGCCACTCCTTCGCCTCCGGCGCCGTGGCCTTGGGCGAGGGCCTTCCCATGATCGGCAAGCTTCTTGGACACACCCAGGTCCAGACGACCGCCCGCTATGCCCACCTCGCCGCCGACCCCGGTGAAGGCGGCGGCAGAGAGGGTGTCGTCGAACATCGCCGCCCTGATGGACGGGTCGTTGGCGAACGTCGTTCCGTTGAGGTCACGGGCAAGCTGACCGACATCATCCTCAAGCAGCTGATAGTCGCAAGGGGTAGATGCGCTTGGCGCCTATGACGGCAACGTCGCGCGTCCAAACCAAGTCGCCTGAGAAACTAGGGGTTCCGGGCCTTTTATAACATATGCGATAGCGTGAATTGACAAGCACGCGACCGCTTGGTAGAATTTCGTGCATTACGACCTCGGTGAGGGTGGCGCGCATGTCGTCTGTTATAACGTCCGATGTCCCCGACGACTTTTCCCGCCGGATCAGGAATATCCGGGGCGCCAGAGGGCTGACGCAGACGCAGTTCGCGAAGCTGATCGGCGTCTCCTTCGCCTCCGTCAATCGCTGGGAGAACGGACAGTCGCGGCCCAACAGCCTGGCGTGGCAAAGAATCCTCGACCTCGAGGGCCCACCCGCCGGTGATGAGGAACGCATCACCACCGCTGAGCGCCCGTCGGCACCTCTGGGGTTAGACTTCTCGGCCGCCCCGAATGCCGTGGCCGCCGTTGCCGAAGCCCATCGCCTCGCCTATGGCCACATGTTCAACCGGGTCTTCGCGACGGAAACCTCGCTGATCGATCCGCTCCCGCACCAACGGATCGCCGTGTACGAGCACATGCTCGAGCAATCGCCCCTTCGCTTCCTGCTGGCCGACGATGCCGGCGCCGGCAAGACGATCATGACCGGGCTCTACGTGCGAGAGATGCTCTCCCGCCGGCTCATCCGGCGCGTCCTGGTCGTCCCGCCTGCCGGTCTCGTCGGCAACTGGGAGCGCGAGATGCGCAACCTGTTCCGTCTGCAGTTCCGGATCATTGCCGGTGCCGATGCCCGGGCCGGGAATCCCTTCGTGGGGCCGGACAGCGATCTGGTCATTGTCAGCATCGATACCCTAGCCGGGGAACGCATGTTCGGCCGACTGCGGGAACCGACGACCGCGCCCTATGACCTGGTCGTATTCGATGAGGCCCACAAGCTGTCTGCTAACCGCGAACCGGACTTCCGCGTGCGAAAGACCGACCGGTACAAACTGGCGGAAGCGCTCGCGGGGGCAGGTGCGGACGGAGAGCGCTGGGCGCTTCCTTGGTCGGCGCAGCACCTGCTGCTGCTCACGGCCACGCCGCACATGGGCAAGGACTATCCCTACTACTTCCTGTGGCGGCTGCTGATGCCGGACACGCTGTCGACGTTCGACGCGTTCACCGAGTTCCCGCACGAGGCTCGCCGAAGGCATTTCATCCGCCGGACCAAGGAGGAGATGGTCCGGTTCGACGGAACGCCCCTCTATCCCCAGCGGAACTGCGATACGCTGAGCTACGATCTGACCCAGGGGCCGGACAGCGAGCAGGAGCTCTATGACGAGACCACCGATTACATCCGCGACTACTACAATCGCGCTCGCCTGCTGAACCGCTCGGCGGCGCGCTTGGCGATGAGCGTCTTCCAGCGTCGCCTCGCCAGCTCCACCTACGCGCTGCTGCGCTCGTTCGAGCGCCGCAAGGAAAAGATCGAGGGACTGATCGACGACATCCGAAACGGTCGGCTCACCGAAGAGCAGCTAGCCCGGCAGCAGCGCCGCCTCGACGAACTGGACGACCTCTTCGAGACCCAGACCGCAGACGAGGAGGCCACATCGGAAGGCGACGGCGAGCGGCACGAGGAGTTCGAGGACAGGGCGCTCGCTGGGACCATTGCGGTCAATCTCGCCGAGCTGGAAGCGGAGCGTCAGAAGATCGAAGGGCTGCTCGCAAAGGCCCGCAAGCTGTTCGACCTCGGGGAGGAGTCAAAGTTCGAGAAGCTCCGCGAAGTGCTCCAAAACCCAAAATATGTGGATCAGAAGTTCATCATCTTCACCGAGCATCGCGACACCGCGCACTTCCTGGTGCGTCGGCTCGAAGGCCTGGGCTTCACCGGCCAGGTCGCGCTGATCCACGGCGGCATGCCGTACCAGGAGCGCGAGCGGCAGGTCGAGTTCTTCCGAAGGCCGGCTGGCGAAGGCGGCGCCAACTACCTCGTCGCGACCGACGCGGCCGGCGAGGGCATCAACCTGCAATTCTGCTGGCTGATGGTGAACTACGACATTCCCTGGAATCCCGCGCGGCTCGAGCAGCGGATGGGGCGCATCCATCGCTACGGCCAGAAACACGACCCGGTGGTCATCGTAAACCTGGTCGCAGGGAAGACGCGCGAAGGCCGGGTTCTGAAGACACTGCTCGACAAGCTTGAGGCGATGCGGCGGCAGCTCCAGTCCGACAAGGTGTTCGATGTCGTTGGCCGCCTGTTCGAGGGTGTGTCGCTCAAGGATTACCTCGAACAGGCTGTCACGGAGGACGATGCGGATGCCGCTGCCCGGCGCCTGGAAGGCCGCCTAACCGAAGATCAGATCCAGGCCCTCGAGGAAAGGGAGCGCGTGCTTTTTGGGGAGGGTGGCGACGTCCGCCGCGAGCTCGCCCACCTCAACGAAGAGGCCGAGCAAGAGAGCTATCTCCGGCTCCTTCCGGGCTACGTTCGTCGGTTCGTGGAAAAGGCGGTGCCGTTGCTCGGTCTGGAGATCGACGGCGACTTGGACGGGACCTTCGGCTTGGCGCCCGCGCGCCCGCGCGCGCTCGACCCGCTGCTGCCGGCGCTCGAGCTCTACCCTGAGGAAACCCGCGACCGCCTTACGGTCTACAAGCCGCATGACCGCGAGGACACGATCTGGCTTCACCCGGGCGAGCCGGTCTTCGATCGGTTTTCGGCCGCGGTCCTGGGCCGCTGCGCGAGCGACGCGCTCAAGGGCGCCGTGTTCGTGGACCCCAATGCGGACGAGCCGTACCTGTTCCACATAGCGCTCGTGGCGGTCGAACGAACGGGAACCCCGGCGCACGCGGCCCCGGACGACATGTTGGGCAGACGTGGAGCGGCAGACGCTTCGGGAGGCACGGCGGTGGTTGAGTCCCGCCTTGTCGGATTGCGGCAGACCAAGGACGGAGCGGTCGACGAGTGGCCGGTCGAGCATCTCTTGTTGCTGCGAGGGCTCCCGCGTTTCCCGCCGAGCAAGGTGCCCCTCGCTGCCCTCGCCCGCAGGATGGTGCCCGACGCTGAAGCCTTCGCACGAGACGAGATCGGCGGGCGAATTTTTCAGTCGCACCGCCAGCGGCTCCTCGAGGAGCTGCCGGCACGGCTGGAGTTCGTCACGCGCGGCTTCGACTATCAGACGGCAGAGCTTGCAGCGGCTCGCGCCCGCTTCACCGAAAAGGCACGCGCCGGAGATCCGCACGCCAAGGCGGAACTCTCTAAGATCAAGGAACGGCAGCGGAGCCTGATGGCGGCACGCAACCGGCGCCTTGCGGAACTGCGGGCCGAACCAGATCGAATCCGGGTCGGCGAGGTCGAGTTCCTCGCCCACGCGCTCGTCGTGCCTTCTCAGGACCCCGAGGAGGCCAAGCGTTACGATGCCGAAGTGGAAGCGATCGCGATGAAGATCGCCGCCGCCTACGAGGAGAGCTTCGGCGCAGAGGTCAAGGACGTTTCCCGGCCGGAACTCGCGCGGCGCGCCGGTCTCACCGACTGGCCGGGGTTCGACCTCCTGTCCCTCCGTCCTGAGGCAGGACGACGGGCAATCGAAGTCAAGGGGCGGGCAGGTGTCGGCGAGATCGAGCTTTCCGAGAACGAGTGGGCCAAGGCCTGCAACCTCCGCGACCGCTACTGGCTCTATGTCGTCTTCGACTGCGCCAGTCCGCGGCCGAGGTTGGTGCGTGTGCGCGACCCGTTCTGGAACCTCTTGGTCAAGTCGAAGGGCAGCGTGGTGATCCCGAGCGCCGAAGTCCTTTCCGCGGCTGAACTGGAGGCTACGTAATGCCCTGGGATGAAGGCCTCGAAGGGCCATCGCTGGAAATTGCCGCCGCCGATGTTTCGCCGCTTCGCGTTCGTGCTGGACCGGGAACGGGCAAGACTTTTACCTTAATGCGGCGCGTCGCACGCTTGCTGGAAAACGGGGCAGACCCTAGGACTATTCTGGTCTGTACGTTCACCCGCACTGCGGCCGCAGACCTGAAGCGAGAGCTCGAGCGCTTAGACGCCCCGGGCGCTGCGTCGGTTCGGGCCACGACGGTTCACGCGCTCTGTTTCAGCATTCTCGCCCGGAATGAAGTGCTCGACATCACGGGCCGTGTCCCACGTCCTCTCCTTGAGTACGAAAAACGTTTCCTGCTGCAGGACCTGCAAGATGGGCAGTTCGGAAACATTCACGCTAGGCGGCGACGGCTGAAGGCATTCGAAGCCGCGTGGGCCCGCCTGCAAAGCGAACAGCCGGGATGGCCCCAAGACCCGGTCGACCAGCGGTTTCACCAGCAACTACTTGACTGGCTGACGTTCCACGATGCGATGTTGATTGGCGAGCTTGTCCCGGAGGCCCTCCGCTACCTCCGAAATAACCCCGCCAGTCCGGAGCGCACATCGTTCGAACACATCCTTGTCGATGAGTATCAGGACCTGAACGTGGCCGAGCAGGAGTTCGTCCAGCTCATCGCGGAGAACGCACGGCTCACGATCATCGGCGACGAAGATCAGTCGATCTATTCATTTAAGTACGCCCATCCCGAAGGCATTGCGGAGTTCCATGTGCGGCATCCCGAAACGGTGGATGAAACACTAGACCTTTGCCGACGCTGCCCCACCAACATCGTTGCAATGGCGAACAGTGTCATTGCGAACAACCGGCGACGGACAAACCGCGCCCTTATCGCCCGCCCCGAGAACGGTGTAGGCGAAGTCCGCATCGTCCAGTGGCAAAGCATGGAGCAAGAGGCGGAAGGGCTCGCCGAGTTCATCGAGCAGCTTGTCCAGTCGGGTCGGGTAGAGGCTGGACGCGTCCTTGTTCTCGCGCCGCGCCGGCAGTTCGGGTACGGCGTTCGCGACGCGCTGAACGCGAGAGACGTGCAGGCTCACAGCTTCTTTCAGGAGGAGGCGCTTGACGGCGACCCAACCAAGCTGATGAAGAGCCGAACTCAACAAGCCTTCACGCTCCTGACGTTGATTGCGAACCCGGAGGACAGCGTCGCGCTCCGCTGCTGGTGTGGGTTCGGAAGCGCTAGCCTGCGCCGAGGCGCGTGGGATCGTGTCCGCGCCCTCTGTGCTGAGAATGGCGTCTCACTGTCAGCCGCGCTCGAAGGTCTCGAAAGCGGGCGTTTCACCATTCCGTATGGCGCAAATGTCCTGGCGCGGCTGCATGAGCTGAGGGAACACTTGCAGCGCTTGGCCCCTCTCCGCGGCAATGCGTTGCTCGACACTCTTTTCCCGGATAACGACCCGGACTTTGCTCAGATCCGGATCATGGCGGCGGGCCTCGATGAGGATGCGGATGCAGCCCGGCTTCTGGAACGCCTCCGCACGAGCATCACGCAACCCGAGCTGCCAACCGACGTTGATTACGTCCGGGTGATGAGCCTCCACAAATCGAAGGGCCTCACCGCCGACCTAGTCGTGGTGATGGGCTGCGTCGAAGGCCTCATCCCCACGCTGCCACGCGATGGAACCCCGGCGGAACGCGACGCGGCGTTGGAAGAGCAGCGCCGGCTCTTCTACGTGTCGATCACTCGCGCCCGCGAGATCTTGGTTCTTTCCAGTGTCACCAACCTGCCTCGCGACCGCGCCTACCGGATGGGTGTCGAAGTTCAGGGCCGAGGCAACTTGGTCGGAACCATAACGACCCGCTTCATCGACGAACTCGGGCCAACTCGACCCGACCCGGTTTCCGGGCAACAATTCGTGGCATAGGAGAACCGGCCAGTGTCCGACGATCGCCGCCTCATCGAAGTTGCCTTTCCGCTGAAGCAGGCCTCGCTGGATAGCGTTCATGAAAAGATGTGCCACGCTGGCCATCCGAAAAGCATTCACAGTTGGCCGGCGCGGCGGCCACTGGCGGCGAGCCGAGCGGCGCTCATCGCGGCGCTGCTGCCTGACCCCGGCGATCCAGAGGCGCGCAAGCAGATCCTGGAAAGGATGGCCGGCCGCGTCGTCGAGAAGATCGAGCGCAAGAAGGTCGGCGGGCGGGTGGTCGAGAAGGTGAAGGAGGAGACGGTCGGCGGCATCCTCCATTGGGGCCGCGAGAACGGCCCCGACCTCGACTGGTTCCGGCAGGAGATCCGCAAGGCATACGGTGGCCGCGCACCAAAGGTGCTTGACCCCTTCGCCGGCGGCGGCGCCATCCCGCTGGAAGCGATGCGTTTGGGGTGCGAGGTGACGGCGATCGACATCAACCCGGTCGCCTGGTTCATCCTTAAATGCACGCTCGAATACCCGCAGAAGCTCGCGGGACAGACGCGGCCCCTTCCCGAGTTCGCGCTGAAGGACCGGGAGTTCATCGAAGCCTTTCTCAAGACCAAGGGCTTCAAAGGGGCGGGCCTGCGCACGATGCTGGAACGTCTCGGCCACGGCGACGGCGGCGAGATCCAGCTCGACGCACTTCCCCCCGACGACCCGACGCTTCATGCCGACCTCGCCTGGCACGTCCGTGCCTGGGGCCGCTGGGTGCTGGCCGAGGCGCGGAAGGAGCTGGCCCCTTACTACCCCACCTACGCCGAGTTCGACCTGCCTGCCGCGTCGCGGCGCGCCGCGGCGCAGGCAGGGCCGCTGGATCGATTGCCGATCAGTCGACCTGCCTACCGCGGCGCAGGCGGGAGCGCGGAAACTTTCTATACCTATGTACTCCAATGCTCTGATGGGTCTTTCTACATCGGCCAAACAGATAACTTGCGCCGCAGGTTCGCTGAACACGAGAGCGGAAATATCAGTTGGACCGCACCGCGCCGACCGCTTCGGCTTTTGCACTGGGAGGAATTCAAATCCCGAGAAGAGGCCGTGAAACGAGAGCACGACCTCAAGACGGGGTTTGGCCGGAAGTGGATCAAGAGAGAGTTCGAAGCGGATCGCCTAAGAGCGCAACAGTACGAGGGTCTCCGGCTTCTTGAGGTGGACGAGAACGGCATCCCGCAGCTCGATCCGCTCAATGCCGAGTTCGATGAGGCCTATCTCAAGGACCCGCAGAACCCGCGCTGGGTGGCGAAGCCGACCGTTGCCTATCTTTGGGCCCGGACCGTCACCTGCAAGAACTGCCGCGCCACGGTACCGCTCCTGAAGACTCGTTGGCTCTGCAAGAAGGATAACAAGCGTGTCCTCTTAACCATGGAGCCGAACGCGGATCGGACTGGCGTCGTGTTCGGCGTTCAGACCAACGTGCCGCAGAATGGCGGCAACGCCGCCCAGCGGCGCGAGAACGACAAGCGACTTGGCGCCGGAACCATGAGCCGGACGGGAGCAAAGTGTCGTTGCTGTGGGACATTCATGACTATGGAAGACCTTCGTCTTGAAGGTCGGGCAAAGCGGATCGGCTCTGTTCTGTATGCTGTGGTCACAAGGGGTACCAACGGGAAAGAGTTCAGAACTCCGACCGAGGTTGAATCGAATACGGTTTCGAATCCGAGGCTGGCTAACGATCTCTCCAAAATTGTCGGCAGCACCAAGGGCCTATTGCCCGCGTTCGACAACCCAGACGCACTGGGTTTTCGCGTACCACTATATGGAATTGCGGCGTGGAATGAACTCTTCAACGCCCGACAACTCTTGGTTTTGGGAACAATCTGCTCTCAGATCCAAAAACTAGGGGCACAGCGCAATGTCATTCAACCTGAGTGGCTAGAGGCGATCACTGCGTACTTGGCATGCTCGTTGAGCAAATGCGCCGATTACAACAGTGCCTTCGTCGCGTGGCAGCCAGCTGGTGCCAAGGGCGCAAACACTTTCCAGCGTTGGGCACTCCCAATCAAATGGGATTTCACGGAGAACAACATCGTAGAAAGCGATTCCGGAGGCTTCCTGGGCATCTGCGACTGGATTGCTCAACCCCTTGGAAATGCTTTGGCTGAAGCTTTTTACGAATGCCCTCCGCCTAGTGTAAAGCGACGCAGCGCAGTGCACATGATCGACGGATCGTACGATCTAATTGTTACAGACCCACCCTATTACGATGCAATTGCTTACGCTGACTTGATGGATTTCTTCTATGTTTGGATCAGGAAGTGCGTATCCAATCTGAATAATGAGTATAAAGAGATATTTCAGGAAGAGCTAACGCCCAAATGGAATCATGACAAGGAAGACGGCGAGCTAATAGATGATGCTAGCCGGTTCGAGGGAGACAAGTATGTTTCCAAACAAACTTACGAAAATGGGATGTACAATGCATTTAAGCAATGTTTCTCAGTCCTCAATGATCAAGGGCACCTAGTAATAGTATTCGCAAATAAGAACCCAGATGCATGGGAAACGCTAGTTGCTGCGCTTGTGAGAGCAGGATTTGTCGTTGACGCCTCTTGGCCGATCCAAACTGAAATGGGAAACCGCACGCGCGCCATGGCCTCCGCCGCTCTGGCCTCTTCCGTTTGGCTCGTCTGCCGCAAGCGCACCAACGTCCGGCCGGGTTGGGACACGGCCGTCCTCAACGAGATGCGCGCGAACATCACCCAGAAGCTGCGCGAGTTCTGGGATGCCGGCATCCGCGGACCGGACTTCGTCTGGGCGGCGACGGGTCCGGCGCTGGAAGCCTTTTCCAAGTATCCCGTTGTTAAGAAGGCGAACGATCCGAACCGGCTCATGACTGTCTCGGAGTTCCTGCGCGAGGTGCGGCGGATGGTCGTCGATTTCGTGGTCGGCCGCGTGTTGACCCAAGATGGCGGTGAAGAAGTCGTGACCGGCCTCGACGACGTAACCACCTATTACCTTCTTCATCGCCATGACTTCGGGATGGATGAGGCGCCGATCGGGGCGTGCATTCTTTATGCGCTCTCGTGCAACCTCTCGGATTCGGCGCTCGTCAATCAGTACGACCTGCTCGTCCAGTCCGGCAAGTCGTCAACCCGCGAGGAGGACGAGGAAGAGGAGACCATCGAGGACACGGATGAAGATTCAGGCGGTGGTTCGGGCGCCAAGGTGAAGCTCAAAGCGTGGAACCGGCGCCGCGGCCGCAGCCTCGGCCTCGAGGCGCCGGGCGGCCGTCCCGTCCCCCTGATCGATCAGGTTCACAAGTTGATGCACCTGTGGCGCGCTGGCGACCAGGCGAAAGTCGACGACTACCTGGAGACGCGCGGCCTCAAACGGAACGCCCTGTTCAACCAGATTCTCCAGGCGCTGATCGAGCTGGCGGCCGCCGGTTCCGACGAGCGATCCATTCTCGAATCCTTAAGCAACCATGTCGCCGCGCGCGAACGCATCGGCGCTCCGCGCCAAGGGCGGCTGGTGTAAGGAGGCCCGGACGATGAAACCCGCATGGAAGCCGTGGCATGAGGTCGTTCAGCTCCGCGACGATCTCAAGACAGGCGAGCTCTCGCTCGCCATGTTTGCTGCCGATCTCTACGACGTCGTCCTGCAGAAGGGCCGGCGGAAGGTCTACGAGGACCCCGCTCAGTTCTTCTCGCTCACCTACCCGACTTACAACCTGCGCGAGCTGGTGAAGGACGTGATGCTGCGGCTCGCCGGAAAGAGCGACAAGGCATACCGCAAGCTTTCCATCAACTACGGTGGTGGCAAGACCCATACGCTGATCACGCTCAGGCATCTTGTGCACAACCCGGCCAGCCCTCCGGATCTGCCGGCCGTTCAGGAGTTCAAGGCGCATATCGGCTTCGAGCCGCCGCAGGCGCGTGTGGCGGCCCTCTGCTTCGACAAGATCGACCTCGAGAAAGGAGTCGAAACGCCAGCGCCCGATGGAAGTATGCGGATGCTGAAGCATCCATGGAGCATTCTTGCTTACCAGCTTGCGGGAGCAGACGGCCTCAAAGTGATCCACGCGGACGGGAAGGACGAGGAGCGTGACTCTCCGCCGGCGGAGCCGCTCCTGGTCAACCTGCTGTCCAAGCCTCAGGAAGACGGCCTCTCGACCCTCGTTCTCCTCGACGAAGTCCTCATGTACATCCGGAGCAAGGTCGAGGCTGATCCCGCTTGGCGCGGCCGCCTGATGAGCTTCTTCCAGTACCTCACCCAGGCGGTCGTCAAGGTCGACCGCTGCGCCATGGTGGCGTCGCTCCTCGCCTCCGATCTCCGCAAGTACGACGACTTCGGCAAGGAGCTCTTGGCCGACGTGTCGGACGTGTTCGGCCGCCAGATGGAAGAGGACGCGAGTCCCGTCGGCAAAGAAGACGTCGCCGAGGTTCTGCGGCGTCGCTTCTTCAAGCCCGACTCCATTCGCGACTTGGGCGCCTTTCGCTCGCACGTCACGACCGTGGTCGGCAATATCGCTGCGCTCGACGAGCAGACCAAGAAGGAGCGCGGGGCAGCCGAAGAACGGTACCTTGCGAGCTTCCCGTTCCACCCCGATCTGACCGAGGTGTTCTACACCCGCTGGACGCAGCTCGACGGATTTCAGCGCACACGCGGGATCTTGCGCACCTTCGCCATCGCCTTGCGCGACGCCGAGAAATGGGATGCGAGTCCAATCGTGGGGGCCAACGTCTTCCTCAACGAACCGAGCAAGGACGGGCTAGCCGAGGCCGCCCGAGAGCTGAGCCTCGTCGCCAGTACCGAGCCGGCGGAGGGCCGACGCCAGGAGTGGTCGACGATCCTGGAAGGCGAACTCGCCAAGGCGCGGACGATCCAGTCCGAGGCGACAGGCCTTCCCCATCGGGAGGTCGAGCAGGCAGTCATCGCCGTGTTTCTCAACTCGCAGCCCATCGGGCACAAGGCGCTGACGCACGAGCTGATCGTGCTGCTGGGCGCGACCCGGCCGGACAAGATCGAGCTAGAAAAGGCGCTCAAGCGCTGGACCGAGCTGTCGTGGTTCCTCGACGAGGTCGAGGTGGGGACCGCCGAGACCAATCCGGACGGCACGAAGCAGCTGCCGAAGGCATGGCGTCTCGGCAACCGCCCGAACCTGCGCCAGATGCACCACGACGCGTGCAGCACACGTGTGCCGCCCGAGCTCGTGGAGGCGCAGCTGATTGACACGATCGAGAGGCTCAAGTCGCTGACCCAGGGAGCCTCCGCCGCCGGCGCAAAGGTCCACAACTTGCCGGAGAAGCCGAGCGACGTTCAGGACGACGGCGAATTCCATTACGCTGTCCTGAGCCCGAAGGCGACTTCGGAATCGGGGAAACCGAGCACTGAAGCCAAGCGGTTTATCGACGAGACGACCGCGCCGGATCGTCCACGAGTCTATCGCAACGCCGTGGTGCTCGCCGTGCCCTCGAAGGATGGCCTCGAGGCGGCGCGCACGCGCGTCCGTGAGTACCTCGGCTGGCTCGAGGTCCGGGACCAGCTCAAGGACCAGACGATCGATCCCATTCGCGAGCAGATGCTTAGCCGCGAGATCGACGGGGCGCGGAAGCGCATCCCCGAAGCCATCCGGCAGGCCTATTGCATCGTCGTCACCGTGAACGAGAACAACGACGTCCACGCATTCAAGGTCACGGTGACAGACGAGCCGCTGTTCACGACGATCAAGGCCGACAAACGGGCCCGGATTCAGGAGACCGCCGTCAGCTCGGAAGCCATGATGCCGGGCGGTCCCTACGACCTGTGGCGGGAGGGAGAGACGTCCCGTCGCGTCAAGGACCTTGTCGGCGCGTTCGCTCAGTTTCCGAAGCTGCCGAAGATGCTGCGGCGGAAGGAGATCCTGGACACGGTAGTTCAGGGCGTTCGGGAGGGGATTTGGGTGGCGCAGGTCGTGCGACCGGATCGGAGCGTAAAGACGTTCTGGCGGACGCCGATCGACGAGTCCGCGCTTAAAGATCCCGGACTCGAGGTCCTTTTGCCTGAGGCCGCCACGCTCACCGAGCTTGCCCCAGACCTGCTCGCATGTCAGCGGCTGCCGGGTCTTTGGTCCGCGGAAGAGATCACCGTCAACGACGTGACCGACTACTTCGCCGGCGGGCACACGGTGACCGTACCGAGGGAGGGCTACGAGGACACGGTCATCATCCCGAAATGCGAGCCGGCAACGGTCGAGACTGCAATCGGCGAGGCGGTGGAACGGGGCATCCTGTGGCTCACCAATGGACCGGCCTCCATTCTCGGCGAGCCCATCCCCGCCGGGGTGCTCACGCCAACTGCAACATTGCAGCAGCCGCCCGACGCGATCGCTGTCGATGAATTGATGGCCGAATCCATTCCCGATGCCTGGAAAGACGGCAAGACGAACGCGCTCGCCGTTTCAACAGCGCTCTCGGCCAAGCGGGGCAAGACCCTGCCGTGGCCTGTCGTGCGCAGCGCCATCGACGCCGGCATTCGGGCGCGCTGGATCGAGCTGGCGGACGATGGCGCTCCGTGGCCCTGCGAGTTTGCAGGGGCCCAGCACGTAATTCTTCGCGTGCCCGAAGGCCGTCACCTCGGCGAGGAGCCCAGGGAGTTCAAGCCGAAGCCCAAGGGGCTGCTGGTCGCCGAAGCAACCTTGCTCGCGAACGGCATCCAGGATCTCGCCGACCAGATCCCGGACATCACCAAGGCCGCCGTCGGAAACGACCTCAAGTTCAGCCTCCGCATCGAGTTCGGCGGCGAAACGGCTCCCGCTCCGGAGGCAGTGGAAAAGATCAATGCGCTGCTCGCCGAAGTGTCGGACGACCTGAAATTAACCTAACCCAAAAAGCACAGCAGGACGGGGCATGCCGGTCGAATTTCGCTTCTCCAGGCTGAGCATTCGAAACTTTCGCGGCGTTCGGAAACTGGACATCGACCTGCCCGAAGGAATGCCCCTTCACCTCATCGGGGGCAACAACTCCGGCAAGTCGACGGTTTTGGAAGCGTTAGCGTTTGCCCTGGTTGGCGGGGGTTTTCACAAGTTTTCGCCAGAGAAGTTCGATTTCTTCCACGATTCCTCGGGCACGCAGGCAAGTGAATTTTCCATCACACTTTACTTAACCGCCGACGACCCGAAACACCTGCCTGTTGTTCAAGGCGTCAGCAAACCCCTTCCCGTGCATGGTCTTCGAGCCTTTGGCAAGGTGAAAACAGACGGTGGAATGGAGCATCATAACGTGCTCATCGGTGAGGACGAGGTGCCCATCACAATTTCTCCTAGCCCGCCTCTGAAAGGTGATGCCAAGGAGACGTTTAGGGAACACGGGATTGGGTGGCGACCGAGGTATGCCCGGCCAAACGATATCCGCGACCATCTGCCAGAAGTCTGGTTGTTAACGCCCCAAAACCTGCGTGATGCCCTCTTCAAGTGGAGGACCGGTCCTCTACAACGTTTGTCACAGATGCTGGCAAAGCGCTTCCTGTCTGAGGAATGGGTGTTCGAGAAGGCCGGGGAGAAACGGCCTATGCCGGATACCATGGTCAAAGCACACCGTTTCTTCAGCGACGCGGCAGGACAGTTCCCGTTCTGGAAAGACGACTTGAGGCCCAAACTACAGCAAACGCTTGCGCAGTACATCGGGACTGCCCCCCGTGTTGACCTACGCCCTAACGTTCAGCCCCTAGACGAATGGTTGGCGCAGCAGCTTCTAATGTCTTTCGCGACGGATGCCGGCGGTGCGACTACCCCTTTGGAAAAGATGGGGGATGGCTGGCAAAGTCTGATGCGCATGGCCACCTTGGAGGTGGTGAGCCAATACCCCGAACTGGTTCGTCAGCGCGTCGCGCTGCTTGTCGAAGAGCCGGAGACCCATCTACACCCACACCTAAGCCGGAAATTTCGAGGCGTATTGGAACGCCTGGCGGCCAGCGGATGGATCGTCGTCACGGCAACGCATGCGCCTGAGATGATCAGCTTCGCGTCACCCCAAATGGTAGTTCGGCTTTGGCGGCGACCCGACGGTGTTGGAAAGGGCGAGCTGCGGACGACGGACGCCGGACCCCATGCGATGTTCCAAGAGCGGTTGGACGAACGCGGCGGGCACGAGATGCTTTTCGCGCAAATGGCTGTGTTATGTGAGGGAAAGGATGATGTGTTCGCCGTCCGTCTGAACCTCGAAAAAGCGGGTACTGACTTGGATAGCCGCAGCATCTCAATCATCAGGACCGGGGATGTTGGTGCCATCCCTGCGTATGCGGAAATGGCGAAGAAGCTCGGTATTCCCTGGTGTGCCATCACGGACGAAGATCGAGAACCCGATGGTTCAGTCAAAAAAACGACGCAAACGACTCGGCAGAAGCTCGACGACCTCAAGACTCCAAACGATCGCTCGCTAATCTGGAAAACCGACCTGGAAGCGTGCCTTGGCAAGACGGACGGCAAGGCGGATCCCGAGTGGGTTGTCCGAGAATTGGAGCCGAAATCCCTTGACCAAATTGAGAGAGCGCACCCGGATTTCGCCGCCACCGGCAAAGCCGTGAAAGACTGGTTGGATGGCATTTCTCACGCGACGTAGCGCTTCGTCTCGGCTTTCCTTCGCCTCGCCAACCCCTTCAGCCTCCTTCCGCCAGCCCATACCCACCGTAAGAACTCCGCCGGCATGTCGGCGTGCTCCTCGCGGTTGACCTTTCGCCGCAGCGTCGAGCGCTGCAGGGCGCCGGCGCCGAGGTTGAACGTGAAGGAAACGAGAGCATCGAACTGGCCGTCCGAAAGCGGCACCTGGATCAACCGGAGAACGGCGCGCTCGGCGACCTCGACATCGAGGCGAAGCAGTTCCTCACCAATGCTTTCCTCAATACCGTCTTCGAATTGCTCGCGCTCGT
Source organism: uncultured Alphaproteobacteria bacterium (assembly GCA_964531525.1). Lineage (GTDB taxonomy): Bacteria > Pseudomonadota > Alphaproteobacteria > JAAXGF01 > JAAXGF01 > CAYYWV01. The sequence continues at coordinate 18,534 of CAZHDF010000009.1, forward strand.
CGCCGCGCACCACATGGCCGTAGCCGATCGTCGGCCAGCCGCCCGGGCAGATGTAGACCGCGGGGCTGAAGCCCTCGAACCGCTTGATGAGGTCGAGACCCTCCTGTGTCACGTGTCGCATCGCGTCACCGCCCCTGGCGCAGCTTGCTGAGGGCGCGCTGGCCGAACCAGAAGCTCATGACGGCGGCGAACAGGGCCTGGGTCTCCGGGTCCCAGATGCGCGGCAGTGCCTCGGCGAGTAGAAGGCCCTCGACGGCGATGAGCACGTAGAGCGCCGATCCCTTGACGCTCGCGAACAGCAGGAAGAAGGCATAGGTGATGACCGGGCGAACCGTGGCCCGGAGCGCATCGACCCACGCCACGCCGACCGGCTTGTCGTGCCGGTAGAGTGCCTTGCTCTCGGCGATGTCGGCCTGGACCTCGATCTCCTCGAGGCGCTGCTGGTGGCCGAGCTTCATCTGCTCCATCTGGCGGTCGAGGATCGCGAGCTCGTGCTTGCGGTCCTGCCAGTCCCGGAACAGGCCGAGCAGGTCGGGGAAAGCGCTGGTGACGAACCCCAGCAGCGAGCCAAGCAAGGTGAGCATGCTGCCCTCCAATCCTTTCGTTCATGGGGAGAGAACCGGCGCCACGGGGCGCCGGAGGGAACCGGGGGCGCGGCTACTGCCCGCCGCCCAGGAGCTTCAGCTTGATGGCGAGGCCCGCGATCAGGGCGAGCAGCAAGGCCGTGGTGAGGATCCGCACCACCGTCTGGAGCGCGGTCCGCTTGGCCGCCCGCCAGGCGGCGAGCAGGTCCCGGATGTCCCTGATGTCCCGGGAGGCGTCGCCGTTGTCGAGCCCGATCTCGGCGAGGACCTTCCGCGCCCCGGCCTCGGCCGCCCGCTCGATCAGGGCGTCGAGCTCGTCCTGGTCGAACCGGCGCATGATCAGGTCTCCGCCGCCGTCTCCGGCACCCGGCCATGATCGACGGGCGGCTCCGGCAGCACGTCTGCGCTCGCCGGCGCCTCGCGCCGCATCGGCCCGTCGATGTGCACCGCGACCTTGCCGGTCAGCATCCAGAGCGCGCCCGCGAGCATGGCGAGGTTCCAGGTGAAGCTGTTGTCGCAGGCCCGTTGCCAGTACTCGCCGTCGAGGTACATGCAGGCCCCCTTGCAGAGCTGGACCACGGGGCAACGGCGGCACTCGTCTTGCAGCGACCAGTGGGTCGCCGTGGTGAGCCGTACGTCGTCGAGGGCATCCACGTGGCCGATGCGGTGCGCCGCCTCGCCCGTGTTCTGACAGGTGTAGACGTTGCCCTTGAGATCGACGGCGATGTTCTCGGCGCGGTCCATGCCACACTTCTGGCCGAGGGCGGCGGCGGGTCGGCCTTCCGCGAGCGAGCCGAGGAAGTCTCGGATCTTCATCCACACCGATGAGACGGCGAGCGCGCTGCCGTCCATGATCTCGCCGAGGAGGGCGAGGCGGATGCGCTTGTGCTCCGCTTCGGTCGCCGGCGAGAGCATGAGCCCGCCCGCATCGTAGGGCAGCAGCAGCTCCTCGGTGCCGACCACCACATCCGCGCTGCCGACGCGCTCGATGAGCCACTCGCGGGCGGCCTCGAGGCTGTAGTGGTCGCGGGTCAGCACCACGTTGAAGGAGAACCGGCCCTTGGGGTGGAGCCGGGTGAAGAGCCTGCGGATCGCGACGGCCTTCTGGGAGTCCTCGAACGGGTCAGGCCCGCGCAGGCGCTGACCGGGGCCGTCGTGGGAGACGGCGACGGCGAACCCCATGCGGTCGAGCCAGTCGATCTTGTCGCCGTCGAGCAGAGAGCCGTTGGTGATGACGGAGAGCGCGGCGTGGGGCCAGCGTCCCCTGATGCCCTCGGCCAGGAGCTTCAGCTTCTTCCAGTAGACGAAGGGCTCGCCGCCCCAGAACTGGACGTTGGTCCCGCCTCCCTCGCCGTCCTCGCCGCCGTCCCACCAGGAGCCCAGGTTGGCGAGGAACCGGCGGGCGTCCTCGAGGCCGGTCGGCTCCTCCCGTCCGGCCTGGCTCGCCTGACCGCAGTAGGCGCAGGCGTAGTTGCAGCGGAACCCGCGCATGACCTTGAGCTTGCGCGCGGCGCGCACCTTGCGCCCCGGGTTCTCCGGGCTCACCGCCTGGACGGCCTGCCAGTCCGGCTTGCGTCGATACGCGAAGCCGACCGGGGACAGGTCCACCGGCCGGCCGTCCTCGCGGGTCAGGCGCGAGGCGTGCGGGTCATAGACCAGGCGCTCGGTCGCGCCGTCCGGTCCCTTGAGGGTGATGGTGTAGCGGACCAATGGGCTCTCCTTCCTGCTCGGCGATCCAGGCGAAGACCTCGTGCCTGGCCTTGGCGAGGCGGCAGTCCACGTCGTGGGTGTTCGAGAGGTGACAGCTGCCCCGGCACCAGCGGTTGATGGGGCAGGCGCGGCACGCCGCAGCGTCGACGAAGCGGCGCACGTGCCGGAGCGCCGCTCTCGTCTCCGGCGAGATCAGCTCGGAACGGAACAGGTGCCCCGTCCTCAGGCTCCGGCGCACCGAGTGGTGGCAGCCGTAGCGGTTGCCGGCGAGGTCGACCGAGACGTGGTCGGCGGCGTGGCACAGCGGCTCCGGCGACCGGCGGGGCTCGCCCAGCGCCCGCCGCCACTCTCCCAGGTGCCCCTCGAGCATGCCGTGGGCGTGCCGGTCGCCGTCGAGCCGCAGCCGCGCGAGCTCCCAGAGATGAGGCACGTGGCGATCGAGGTCGGCATGGGTCAGCCAGTAGGACGGATGGCAGCCGTCCGTCGCCCGCACCCAGTGGACGTAGGGGAAGAACGGCCGCCCGAAGCGCTGTTCCAGCCGCTCCAGCTCCTCGAACCACGGCCAGGCGAAGAGGCTCCGGCGGGTAAACAGGTACGAGAGGCCGGAGCGCTCGAGCCGCGCCACCTGCTCCCACCGGGGCTCGCCGAAGGGGCCATGCCGGCTCACCACGACGTAGGCGCCCCAGCGGTTCAACGCCTCCACGTGGCGGTCCTCGAGCAGGCTGCCGTTGGTCACCAGCTTGACGAAGGAGAGCCGCACGCCGGCCGCAACCACCGCCTCGTGGATGGCCTCGATCGCGTCCCAGTAGAGCAGCGGCTCGCCGCCCCAGTAGGCGATCTCGGCGATGCCCGTCTCCTCCAGGAACGGAACGACCTTCTCAATGAAGGGCTCGATCGGGTGGCGCCTCCGCTCGGCATCGGACCCCTTGGGGTCCTGAAGGCAGTACGAGCAGCGGAAGTTGCAGGCATAGCCCAGGAAGATGTTGAGCACGGTTGCTCAGGCCGCCGCCGACTCGACGATTCTGATCTCCGCCTCGGCAACGCCGCTGAAGTGGCGGAACCCGGCCTTGACCCGGAACCGTTCGCCGGTCTCGAGGCCGAGGGCGATGACGCGGAACGCGCCCCTGCCGCCCTCGATCCGGACCCGCCGCTGCGGCAGGTAGCCGCCGATCGCCTCCAGGTGGACCTCGAGGGCGGCATCGGCGATCAGCCGGCCGCGGCCGGTCACCACCCGCACCTCGACGGATGCCGTCCCGCCCGGGGCCAGCGTCGCGGGGACGTCGAGCCGCAGGCTGGGGAGCGCCCTGCGGCCGATGGCCGGGATGTCGGCGGCCGTGTGCTCGGCGCCCGCGTCGACATCGCCGACGAGGCCGTAGTCGGGATGCAGCGTGAAGCGGAAGCAGCAATCCGTGAGGTCGCAGGTTCGGAACGGCACGTAGACCTGGAGCGGCAGGTTGACGCCGGCGACGGCGAGGTGACGAGGCGCCGGCATCCTGGCGGCGAGGCTCACGGGGAAGCGGTTGAAGGGCGCGAGCGGCAGCCCCGCGGTGCCCGCCGAGTAGGGCGTAGACAGCGGGAACAGCCAGTTGCCGTGGTCCGACCACTCGGCGCGGTCCTGGAGCGCATCGAGGTCGAGGGCGACGGCGCCGAGCTCGCAGAAGAGGCGGTTCTCGAAGCGCTCCGCCAGCAGCTCGCCGGGCGTGACCAGGCGGGCGACGTTGGCGGCGGGAACGACGTCGGCATGCCGGCCGACCGGCATCGGTCCGCTCTCGCCGGAGACCTCCTGGCCGGTGAACGCGCCGCGGCCGTCGAGAACCTCCTCGTAGGTGCGGAGCGTGACCTTGCGGGGCGCGCGCAGGACCTCGACGAGCAGGGGCACCGGCAGGCCGAGCATGTGGGTCGTGAACGGCGTGATCATGGCCTCGCGTCCTCAGTTGTCGCCGCAGTCGCAGTTGCAGGCGCAGTAGGTGCAGTAGCTGCAGTAGGAGCAGTACGAGCAGTAGGACATGCAGTTGTAGTTGACCTTCTGGAAGGCGAGCCGGACCTGGGTCGCCGAGACCTGCTCCATGGTGTAGCTGTAGTAATAGAAGCTGCCGGTGCCGGTGGCGCCCGCATCCCTTGCGGCGCCGACCGATGCGTAGCCCTTGTTGAAGAGAGCGGCGAGGTCGGTGTCGTCGGCGATCTTGAAGCCGGTGGCGCCCGCCGTGCCCTGGCTTTTGAGGGTTGGCGCGACGAGCTCCCCGGTCATGCTGTCGCCGGCCTTGGCGACCCGGCCCGAGAGGTCGACCCCGGCCTGGATGTCAGCGACCGGCGTGGTGGCGGCGTCCGAAAGCCCGAGGGTGGCCCGTTGCGCGGCGGCGTCGGCATCGTCCAGCAGCGCCTTGCCGGCGGCGGTCACCGGCACCGTCTGCGCCAGCCCGTCCCCGGTGCGCTCGATGAGCCCGGTCGCCGTGAGCCCGGCGACGGCGGTGAGGTCGGCGTCCTTGGCCTGGTAGGCGGCGTCGTGATTGTGGCCGATGGCGGCGAACAGCGCCTGCGCTTCCTCCTTGGAGAGATACGTCTTGGAGAGATCGGCGATCTGCACCCAGACGTCGGGGCCGGTGCTCTTGAGCTGGTAGAGCTTGGACTCGTCGGTCCTGAGGCACAGCATGCCCACCGTCAGACCTGAGGTCGGGAAGGTGGTGCCGGAGAAGCAGGAGGCGACGGCGTCGTCCCGGTCCAGGAGCTTCTGGCGGCTCGCCTGCAGGGTCTCCGTCGAGGGAACGTCGGGGTAGTTCTGGGCCATGGATCAGTACCCCAATGCAGACCAGCTCACCGTGCCGGCCACGGCTGTGACGCCGTCGGCAGCATCGAGGAGCCGGACGTCGAAGCCGGTGGTGGTGATCGCGGTGACCTCGGGCAGAGCCGGCGTACCGCCGGCCTTGAGCGTCACCTGCACCTCGGGCGGCTCGGTGAAGGTCCGGTTGAAGGCGATGGTCGCTCCCGTCACCGGGACGCTCGCCGTGCCCCGGTCGCGCACGTCGGGCACGTCGACGTTGAGGACGGCGTCCGCGATGGCGACCCGCTCGCCGGTCACCGGAGCCGTGAGCAGGAGCCCGATCAGCGCCTTGGCGTACTCGTAGTCGCCGGGAACGAGATCGCGGAACGGGCCGTAGCCGAGCGGTGCCTTCTCCGCCACGAGGGCCCGGAAGGCCGCTTCGTCCATGGGCGCCGAGCGGACCGCCAGGTCGGCGAGCACGGCGTTGGCGTGGCGCAAGAGCGCATCGGCGAGGCCAAGGACCTCCGGCGAGAGCCGGGCATGCGTCCTTGGCGCCGCATCCGCGAGGGAGACCGGTTCCGCGAGGTCGCGCGCGAAGGCGGCGATCCGCGCAGGCGCCTCCGCCAGGGCGAAGGTCTCCGTGCCGGCCTTGACCGGCCGGCGCGAGGCGGCGTCCGCAACACCGAATGCCTCGTCGTCGGGACGGCTGGCGGTCTTCCCGGCGACCGCGCCGAGCGCCAGGCTCTCGGCCACCGAGAGGACGAAGCTGATGTAGTCGACGTAGGTCTCGGCAAGGACGAGGGTCTCGCGCCTGTCGGCCAGGGCCGCTCCCGCCCGCGCCTCGGCCAGAGCCAGCGCCGAGGCCGATTCCGAGCCCGCGTGCCGCTCGCCGGCTTCGGCGAGGGGCAGACCCTCGCCGGCGTCGACGTCAAACGACGCCACGTGCGCTCCGGCCCAGGTCTTGCTGCCTTCCGTATCCCCCCACGCGAACCCGGCCGTCGCCCAGGCGTAGTCGACGCCCGGCGTCTCCGTGATCTGGACGGTCATCTAATTTCCCTGTCGCGGCTTCGCCGCTCCTCGCCTCTTGATCAGGACATCGTGAAGGTGAACTTCTGGGTCAGCGTGTCGTCGGCGCCCTTGTTGATGACGGCGAAGACGACCCGGTCGAGCATGGTGCCGCCGGCAGCGGCGTTGAACACGCCGGCCTCGGTGATGGCCCCCGTGGCCTCGCCGGGATCGAAGGTGGTCTCGAAGGTGAACACCTTGGTGCCGGCCGTATGGGCATAGGTGGCGGCCTTGCGGGCGATCTCGGCCTCGAGCGCCGTGTCCGTCGCCGCGGCGGCGGTGATGCCGGTGCCGACGGCAATGTGACTCATGGCCGCCGGCCGGCCCGTGGAAAGCCCGATGGCATCAGCGATGAAGTCGAAGCCGGCATCGACGATGATGTTGTCCTTGCGGCGGATGACGACCGTGCCGTCGGCCTTCCGCAGGACGAGCTCCAGCGATCCCCTCAGGCGCAGGCCCGAAGGGGCGTTCCTGTCGTTCATTTTGATCTCCGATTAGGGGTAGAGCCGTAGCTGATCGAAGGTGCCGACGGGCGCGAGGGGCTCGCTGGCGGAGACGACCTCGCCGGTCTTCCACGAGGCGGCATGGAGCGCCCGCTCGACCGCCGACTGGGAGACCCCGAAGGTGACAACGTCGCCGGCGGTCCGGGCGAGGTTCAGGCTCACCCGGTTGCCCAGGTGGTCCTCCAGGTAGAAGAGGCCGACGCCTGGCTCATAACCGAGGCTCAGGCTGCCGGCTCCGCCGGACCAGACGACGTAGACCTGGGGCTCGTCGATGAGCGCGTCGAAGCGCACGTCGAAGGTCGCCGAGAACTCGGCCGGCACGGCGACCGGCCAAGCCACCTGGGTCGTATCCAGGACCCGGAGCCCCTGGGCAAAACGGGCGTCGGCAAACCCGACACCGAGCGCTTCCGACGCGGCGGTTCCCTTGAGGCCGTTCGTGCCGCCGTCGAGCGTGAACCCTTCGACGAGGTCACTCGCGGGCGGCGCGTCCGTGGCGATCACCGCTTCGAGCTCGGCCCCGTCGGCGTCGCCCACCGGCAGCCAGGGCGCATTGGCCTCGGCCGAGTCCCACGCAAACGTGGCATCGGCCCAGGCCGGCGGGTCGGCCGGGATGGCGACGATGCTCGATGCGAGCCAGCTGCGGGCCCGGAAACTCTTGCCGAGATCGGCCTTGAAGTAGTGCTCGCCCCGGCTCGCGTTGACGCCGTTCGTCCTGGCCAGCGCCAGCAGGCCGTCGGTCACGACCTCGAGGTCGTGGCTGACCCCGGGCCAGCCGAGCGCCTTGCGGTCGCTCAGCATGACCACGTTGCGATCCGACAAGGGCGCCAGCCGCGTGGTGGCGAAGGCGGCGGTCCGGCTGTAGAGCCCCGCGGCCGAGACCGCCTTGCACCAGAAGATCTCGTCGCGAGGGCCCTGGACGGGCCAGAGCGCCACCAGGTGGTCGCCGGCGGACCGCCCAACGAACCTACCGCGCCCCCAGCTCTCGCCGGCGCGGACCTCGTACTCGACCCCGGCGATGGGCAAGGAGACCCACGTGAGGCGCACGTGCTCGCCCTGGGGGACGGCGTCGAAGCCGGTGACGTCGTCCGGCGGCACGACGGAGGCGACGACGCTGACGGCGTTGACGCTGCGGAGCCCCAGCTCGTCGACGGCGCGGACATGGAAACGATGGTCGGCGGCGTCCGTGAGCGCCACGAACAGCGACGTGCCGCGGTGGCGGGTGGTCACCACCGCTCCCGCGTCCCAGGACTCGCCGTCCCGGACCTCGTAGCCGACCACGTCGAGCTCGCCAACGGGATCCCAGGAGAGCTGCACCCCGTCGGCCCGGCGCGTCGCCTGGAAGTTGGTGACGTCCCCGGGCGGCGTGGTCTTGCCCACGACCACGTGCCCGGTCACCTCGGTCCACTCGGAGGCCGCGCCATCGGCGCTCACGGCGCGCAGGCGCACATCAAAGGCGACGCCGTCCTCGACCGGCTGGACCACGATCTCGCCGGCGGCCGCGGGCACCGGAGACAGGACCCGCCAGCGCTCGCCGCTGCCGGTGAGGCGGTAGTGGGCCTGGATGAACTCTCCCCAGTCGTTCAGACCCGCGGTCTGTGCCATCCGGACCAGGATGCGCGACTGCACCCGCCCGTCGGGGCCGCGCACGAGGGCGCTCTCGTCCGAGACCACCTCGTCGATAATGGGTGCCGCCGGAACCCGCCGCTCGACGAGCGGTGGAAGCGTCATCAGGGAATCGAAGTCGGGGATCGGCCCCTGATCCGCCTGATGAACCTCCGGCGCCGCGTCGATGAGGGTAAGCACGGCACGGAAATCGCCGGCGTGGCGGATCGCCTTGACGATCAAGTCCGTGCTCTCGCGCTCTGCCTCGCCGAACATGGCGAGGTTGCCGGGCGCCGGCGACGTCGCCGCCGGGATGGCCTGAAGGAACGTGAGGGTGTCCGTCTCGCCGGGTTCGGTCGCGACGCTGGCGACGCTGCTGGCGCCATCGGCGTGCCGGAACCGGACGGCGTAGGTCTTGCCCGGCTCCATGGCGACGGTGTCGTCGAGGACGACGGCCGTCGTATCCCCGTTGGTATCGGTCGTTATGCTCCCGACCCGTCCCCAGCCGCCGCCCCACATGGGCACGTCGTGGCTGACCTTGACCAGGTCTCCCGCCGTGCACACCAGGTGGTCGATGTCCACCGAGAGCTCGTAGGTCTCGGGCCGAAGCTTGCCGACGGCCAAGTGATAACGCCCGTGCTTCCAGGCGAGCTCGGCGCTGGTGGTGCCGAAGAGCTCCAGGGTCTCGAAGCGGGTCGCGTTGGCCTCGCCGTAGCCGTCGGCGTACACGATCACCTCGTCCTGGCTCCAGTCGCGGTCCGGGTTGACGAAGCGACACTTGAGGCCGTGCGGCAGCTGCGTGAAGGTCTTGATCCCCCTGAATCCGGCCGTGTTCCGCGGCGTGAAGTGCTGGACCGGCACGGTCTGGGGCACGTCGCGGACGATCGAGAACCGGCCGTCGCGCATGCCGAAGCTCGCCCGGCCGGCCGCGGCGATGTCGCGGAGCAGATCGAACACGGTGGTCGGGTAGTCGATGACGGCGTCGAAGGTGAACGCCGGCGTTGCCTCGGCCCAGGCCTTGAAGGCATCCAGGTCGAGGCGCTCGTCGGCCACGGGCCGCCGGTTGGCCGGCCCACGCAACACGTCGAGATAGGCCCAGGCCGGATGGCGCGTCGGCTGCTCCGTCCACTGGCTCCCGTCCCAAACCGGGAGCAGCGCCTGCACGACGGCGGAGAACTGGTCGACCACGCCGTTCAGCTGGTCGGTCGCCTTGATGCGCATGGCCACCAGGCACCGCCCGGTCGCCTTCACCGGCGCCGTGTGCTGGACGGTGCGGACGGCCGAGACGTAGCTGTCGTCGCGGACACGGGTCGAGGTGTTGTCCGAGGTCAAGCGCGTGAAGCGCAGCTCGTAGCGCCCGCTCGCCGGCGTGACGATCCTCAACCCCCGGCGGACGATCTGCTCGGTCGCCGCCGTGAAGGTGAAGCTGCCGTGCAGATCCCAAGGATCGTTCGACCCCGCCCGGCGGTACTCGACCCTGATCTCGACGGACCGGTCCTGGCGGTTGCCGCCGTCGTCGAAGCGCACCAGGCCGCGGAAGGTGAGGTCGATGATGATCTCGTCGGCGCCGTCGCGGGTCTCAAGCACCTCCGGTCCGCCGCCGCTGGTCACCTTCAACGAGTACCGGTCCTCGCGAATGGTGTCGGTGTAGAGCGTGATGGGCGGATCGGTGTCATAACCCTGCCGGATCTCGGTCTCCACGCCCTCGAACTGCGCCAGCGGGATCGCGCCGATGCGCAGGTCCGAGAGCTCGAGGGGCCCGTAGCCGAAGTCGAACAGCATCCTGAGATACTGCTCGTCTCCCTCGACCTCGGTGTGCGGATGGGCCGCCAGGGTCGGGAACACCCGGTGGCGGCCGTAGACCCGCGGCACGGGCCCGTACCGGTTGGCGCGGTTGCTCGTCCCGGTGATGGCGAGCGTCGGGCTGGTGCGGTTCTGCGGCCCGCCGATCGAGAGCTCCGCCAGCTTGGGCCGCGGCGGCGGGGCGATGGCGTTGACGATCAGGTTGCCGACCAGCGTGATCGCGGCGCCACCGATCGCCGAGGCGAGGTTGACGGTCTGGCCGAAGATCACCGCCTCGGTCGGCAGACCCATCGCCGCGCCGACGGCCGGGCCGAGCACGAAGGATGCTGCCACCACGGCGATGGTGAGCACCGTCCTGAGCGGGTTCTTGCCGCCCCCGCCGCCCTTGCCGGGGGCGACGCGCACCGTGACCACGGTGCCCGCCTTGGGGCGCACGCGCCGCCAGTGCTCGGGAGGCACGTTGACCGGCTCGGCGATCATCGCCGCGTCCGTGACCCACACGTGAGCATGGGACGCGAGGATCGGATCAAGGCCGAGCGAGGCCACGATGTCGGCGATCGAGCCTCCCGCCGGCACCACGTGGTCGATGCGCTCCGTGGAGAACGGCCGCGGACAGGCGATCAGGCGCAGACCCTTCTCGGTACTATCCGTCATGGCGATAGATCCCCAGGGTCCGCCGGCGCCACTTGGCGCCGTCGTAACGCTCGAGGCAGGCGTCGATGCCGTCCTCGATGTGCAGCATCCAGCCCTGAGCGACGACCACGCCGACGTGCATGGGCTGGTTCATCAGCCTGATCAGCACCACGTCGCCGGCCTGCTCATCGCCGCGTGGCACCTCCCGCCACGGCGCCATCTCGCCTCGGATCAGGCGGCCGATGTCCTCGGCGTCCTCGACGGAGGCGTAACCGCCGGCGTAGGACGGTAGGGACAAGCCGAACCGCTCGGCGAGCACGAGCCGCGCGAGGCCCCAGCAATCGACCCCGTCCCGGTCGCGGCCGTGCGCGCGAAAAGGCAGGCCGACGTAGTCGGCAACCCAATCGGGCACCATCAGAAGAGGCCCGGGTACTCCGAGGGGACGTAGCTTTGGCCCGGGAAGGGCTCGTTGAGCACGTCCTCGAAAGCGAGCTCGCCGGTGACGGTGAGCGCGTCGTACTCCGCCGCCACCAGGGTCATGTTGAAGGGCCCCGCCTCCACCGTGTCCGGCGAGGACGCCATCACCACTTCGAGGGCCACCGAAAGCGGCGCCTGGATGGCGCGGAGATTGCGCACGATCTCCCGGTCCACGTTGTCGATGCGTAAGCTGACGCGGGCGACGCTCTCGGGGTCCTCGTCGGGCAGCGCGATCTCGAAGGGATAGGCGACGAAGGTCATGCCGCGGCTGGTGACGTCCTCGGTGTTGTTGACCACGCGGATCGGCTCGGCGAGGTCCTCGTGGTCGAGTGTCAGCAATAGGAGGAAGACCTCATTGGTCTCCTGCGCGTTCACGGCCTGGCGGGCCGCCATCGACAACGTCCGGGTCACGGCAAGACCTCCAAACGCAAGGATGCCTGCCACAGCGCGCCCCGCGCGACGGGCGCGTAGCTCGGCGGCTCCACGAACCGGAACGTCACGGCAGTCCCGGTCCGCGGGTGCTTCCAGTCGAACGGCAGCGCCCCGCCGGCGACCGTGGTATTGAAGAACGCGTCCAGGGTGTCAACCTGGGCCGGTATCAGGCGCAGCCGGCACTCGATGCTCCGGACTCCCGCCGTGAACCGCCGGCGCACCTTGGGCGGGCCCGCCTCCATCTGCGTTCGGATCACGGTGTCGGGGGCTCGCTCAGCGTACCCCTGCGCCAGCGGCTCTTGGGGCAGGGTTGCCGGCCAGACGGGGTTGGTCATCGGGGAACGCCCCGCCTGCTCAGCCCGTAGGCACCGCTCAGCGCCTGGTCGAAGGCGCCCTGGGCGATACCGCGGTTGACCTCGTCGCGGATGAGCACGCGGACGATGCGCCTGCCGTCGGGGCCGCGCTCGCTGGACACTTCTGGTCGGGCACCACCGCTGCGTTGATCGATCACCTGCACCACCACGTCCGATCCGAAGGCGCGGCGCATCTGCTCGGGCCAGCCGATGACCTCGCCGCGGCGCGCGATCACCGGCACCTCGCCGGGCACCAGGCCGCCGCCGTGAAGGCGCGGTGCACCCTCGAAGACCGCCGGGTCCACCGAGCGTCGCGGCAAGGGCGTGCCGCCAACCACCCCACCCGTGTGCGCGACCGCGTAGCCGCCGGACCCAAAGGCGGGCGCATCGAGGATCGGCGGCGCAGTGGTGCCGCCCGACGAGCCGCCGAAGAGGTCGAGCTTGAGCCCGCCGAGGAGCCCCTCGAGGAAGCTCTCCATCGGCTTGAACACCAGGAGCCGGTAGGCCGCTCGAAGCGCTGCTTCCTCCAGGGTTGCGAAGAAGTCGGTCACCGACAGCTTGCCGGTCCTGGCCCAGTTTACCCAGGCGTCCTCGGAGGCCTTCAAGGCGCTCGCCGTGACCTCTTCGAACTGCCGCGCCGCGTCGCCGGCCTGCCTGCCATACTCACGAAGGGCCCGCTGGACCCCGGCCGACCACTCCCGGCTCGCCTGCAGCATCCGGTCATACGCGTCCTCCGTCGCCCGGGCATAGGTCTCCTGGTCGATGGCGCCGGCCCTGAGGAGTTGGTTCAGCTCCTCCAGTTCGGCCTTGTAGGCTTCGTCCGCCGTCCGCAGCTGCTGACGCAGGGCGCGTCCCTTCCCCAGGAGCTTCTGGCGATCTTCCTCGGCCTTGCGCGCTGCGCGCGCTGCTTCTTGGGCCTGCTGCTCGTCGTAGAGCGCACCCGCGAGCTCCCGGACCTGCCGGCGCTGCTCCTCGGTCGCCTCGGCCGACAGTCGTCGCAGCGCCTGGCCGATGAACCGCTCGCGGTCGGTCATGGCCAGTGCGTCGCGTTCGGCCTTCAAGGACTCGATGATCCTGCGATTGGCGTCCGCGCGCCTCCGCGCCGCCTCCTCCTCCTGCCGGACCAGGCGCGCGAGCTTCGCATCGCGAACCGCGGCGGCGCGCCTCATGATCTCGCCCACCTTCTCCAGGTTGCTCCCGTCAGGGGCGATCAGGGTCTGCATCTCGGCGACCAGCCGATCGTACTCGGCCCGGATCCGATCCGCGCCCTCGTGGGTGGCCTCGAACAGCTGGCGTTGGAGGTCCCGTTCGATCCGGGCGATCCGCCGGGCGCGGTCTTGGGCTGCCTTGACATCCGCTTCGATGGAATCGGAGGTGGTGCCAGCATCCGCGCCCGGTTGCGCCTTGTTTCCCGTGTCCCTTTGCATCCAGGCGAGCTTGGCCTGCCACTGCTGAAGCGCCCGCTCCTTGCGGGACAGCTGCCACTCGACATAGCGGCGGCGGAGATCGTCGAGAATTCCTTCGCCGAGAGCATCCCGCTCGGCGCGCAAGGCGCGCACATCGTCGCGCAGGTCCTCGACGATGGCCTTGGTGCTGCGCAAGCTCAAACCTTCGAAGTTGAAATCGCCCTGGGCCAGGAGCTTCAGCTCCTCGTAGGCGATCCCGGCCCGGCTCGCGAGCTCGGCGAGCTCCGACGAGGCGTCGGCGATGGCCGGCGCCAGGTCGAGCACCGCCCGGATCAGGTTGGCCGAGATCACCTTGCCGAGCGTGTCGAGCTCATCTCGGGCCTTCTCGGCGTTGCGGACCAAGTCCTCGTCCAGCACGATGCCGAGATCCCGTGCCCGCCTGCGGGTCGCCTCCAGGGCCTCGGCGCCGCCGACCAGCATGTTGACCATGGCGACGCCCTCGGAGTCGAAGAGCTTGAAGGCGAGCCGGAGGCGCTCGGCCGGGTCCCTGGTCCGCTTGAAGGCCTCCGCGACGTCATTCAGCAGGTCCTCGGAGCGGCGGATGTTGCCGTGCTGGTCCTTGAGCGCGATGCCCATCTGCGCGAGCGCCTGCTTGGCCTCGCCGGTGCCCTTGGCGGCTTCCGCAACCCGGCGGGTGAAGCGCTGCAGCGCCATGTCCATCGTCCGCTGCTCGACCCCGGCGAGCTGCGCGGCGTAGCGCAGCTCCTGGAGCGCCTCGACGCCGACGCCGATCTTGTCGGCGGTCTTGCCGACGGCGTCGGCGGCGCTGATCGAGCGGTCGATCAGGACCTTGAGGCCGCCCACCGTGGCGACGCCGGCGAGCGCCCCGCCAAGGGCGCGGATGCCGATCCGGAGCGACCCGGCCCGATCCGTGAGATGTGCGAGCCCTCGCGAGGCCCGGCCGCCGGCGCTCTCGATCTTCCTGAGCGACCGCTCGCCGCTCTCGCCGACCGACACCAGCTCGGCCTTGACCCGGCGCCGCCCTCGACGGCGAAGCGGACGGCATAAGTATGAGTTCGTTTTGCCATTGACTATCGACTCTTGCCGGCGGCGAAGGCCTTCGCAGAGGTTGTTGACTTGCTTTTCGGGCTTGGCCCGATGCACATTCGAGTTCATCTACCGACGGCTACTCGACAATGACCCCACTGTTTACGAAACCTCTGCACGAACTTCGCCAATCAGACGTGGACGAACTGCTGCACGACGAGATCCCGGAAGGTCAGCACGTCGAATACAAAGGGCAACTTCCAACTAAGGACGGCGGCCCGGACCCATGGGTTCGCGGCGAGGGGAAAATTGGTGATCGAGCACGAAACGAGATCCTTGAAGAGGTGGTTGCCTTCGCCAATGCAGAAGGAGGCAATCTTGTTCTGGGGATTCGGGAAACTAGCGAAAGACCTGCGCGGCCTGAGGGAATCAACCTGCTTCCCAAATGTCACGATTTGGCTGAACGCATCCGCTACGTTGCACGTGACTGCATCGAACCTCAAATCCCGTATCTCGAAGTCACTGGAGTTCCTTGCGAAACTGCTGGTGCCGGCATTGTATTAATTCGCGTTCCACCGTCCCGTATGGCTCCGCACCGCGTTGCTCCGACCGGGAGATGCACCATGCGGCACGCCGATCGTACTGAAACGATGACGATGCGCGAAATTCAGGATCGCACCATTGATCTCGCGAGGGGCGATGAAAGGCTTCGCGAGAAGCTTGAGGCGCGACGCGAGAACTACTTCAAGAACGTGTTCAAGCATGCGTCGCAGAGTTCGGTGATTGGTGTGCGCGCGACATTGATTCCGGTCCGGGCCGTTTTTCAGATCGATCGACCATATGATCAACAGGAGCTGGCGTTCCTTTGGGAACCTGAGTTCATAGGGACAATCGACGGCAAGCAGGTGAAGTTAATTCAACCTGGGAGGCAGGGTGGAGCCAACCCGTTACGACCTGTCCTGCGTGGAGCGTTGGACAAGCATTTAACCGACAATGGAGTCGCATGGCGTTGGATCTCGGCCGACGGCATGGTCGAAATTGGCTTCCGGTTAATTCCTTCCGGTTTAACGTCTCCTCTCCTGCATCCAGGCAACCTTCTCGCAACCGTGGCGAACGTACTGATCATTGGAAACACCGTTCGTGCCCTTGCTGGAATCCCGAGCGCGGAGCTCGCGCTCGACGTCGAAGTTCGCTGCGACCGGGAGAGCCCAACCAGCCGGGCTTCGGTGCCGCTTCACGTAGCGTCTTTCTTGTACGGGCATCCGCTCGGAGGAGATCCCTTGGGTGTGCTCGATGACGCCCTGCCTCTCCGTCTTCCCTTGAGCAGCGTCAGGGAGCGCGAGTCCTTCGATCAGATCATGACAATTGTGTGTAACGACCTCCTCAACGCGGTCGGCCACCGTTCGATCGGGCGCCTCGAAGTAAATTGGCCGTGATAGAGCGCACGGTTTGTCAGAATGGGCGCACTACACCTAGCAATGGATCGTGAAGCGTATGCAGCCTTGACCATACGCCTTTCAAATTAAAACGGTCGGTCGCCCGCGTCGCCCGCCGAGGCCTCGTTCAGACTTTCGACCAGCCCTGCCTCCGCCGCCTGCAGCAGCTCCGACACCACGCCGAGGTCGCAGCCGCGCGCCTCCGCGATCGTCAATGCCGCGGTCATGTCGATGCCCAGCACATGCCCGGAGGGTGCCAGCCGCAGCTGTCCGAGGCAGGCCATGAGCACGTCCCAGGCCTGGTGCTCTTCGAGCGTTACGGGCCCGTGCTCGCGGTAGGGGCAGCGCTGTCCCGATGGTCCTACCCCGCCATGGGCGCAGGCCGCGCCTTCCTCGCGGCATCCTTTGCAGTAACCGGGCCCTCCGCCCGGGCGGAAATGCCACCGGCAGAGGGCCCCGATGCGTTTTTTGCCGCGTTCAGGAGCACCTGGCGGAGCGTGAACTCCTGAAAGAACCGCTCGCCGACGGGATAGAGCGCCATGACGGCGGCGACGTTCTCCGGCGTCACCTCTGGGTTGTCCTCGATGCCCGACCAGGCCGTGATGTGCAGGGCCGCGAGCTCCTTGATCAGCAGGTCCTGGTAGAGGCCGTCGCGCTCGGCGTCATCGCTCAGGTTCGGCAGCCCTTCCAGCGAAAGACCCGCCTCCTTGCGTTCTCTGACCTGCGCTTCGATGGCCTCGAGCCGGCGCCGCGCCGCCGCCTGGGCCGCGGCCATGCCCGCCGTGGTCAGCGGGCGCACGGTCACGGTGACGCCGTAAGGCAGCTCGATGTCATAGGGCTCTGTCTGTTGCTTCAGGCTGATCATCCGTACACCGTCCCGTCAAGGTCGTTGACCAGGGTGACCGTGAGCATGCGGCCCGCCGTATCGTTCCTCGCACCCTGGAAGTCGAAGCTGGCCTGCACGCCGCCGGGACCTTCCACCGCGAGCTTGGGCTTCGGCAGGTAGACCTCGTGCGCGGTAAAGGTCACCTTGAGGCCGCTGGCCAGCGTGTACGCGAACTCCAGGTCGACCGGCGTTCCCGCGGCCGCGGCGTCGATCAGCGTCGTATCGGCGAAGCGCACGTCGATGCGCCCGGTGAGCGCTGCGACCGTGGGGTCGGCGCCGTCGATCAGACCGTCGGAGCGGATGGTCTCGATCTTCTCCAGGTTGTTGGAGTAGGTGAGCGATCCGCCGGTGAGGTTGCCGACCGGTGAGCCTTCCTGAGTGATCGAGCCCTGGAACTGGCTGATGCGGCTGAAGGAGAGCGTGGTCGGCGTGCCGCCCTGGGATGCGGCGTTGCGCGCCTCGCCCTGGGCGATGGCGTTGATCGTGGCGGCGGCCGCGCCGGAGCGCTGGAACTCGAGCGCGATGGAGTTGAGCTTGACCCCGGTGTGCACGAAGTAGGCCGGCACTTGCGCGTGTCCCACCTCGACGGTGTAGCTCGGAATGTCCTGGGCGCCCGAGGCGAAGACGTGGTCGTAGGTGCCGTCGAGGTTGTCCGTGGTGGTCGGGTCGCCAAGGAGCCCGGTCAGCCAGAAGCCGAGGTAGCGGGGATCGACCGGCACGACGATGTCGCCTTCGTCGTTGATCACGTCCTGGAGAGGCGCCAGGGGGTCGCGCCCCTGGCCCAGCACCGGATCGTCGATCAGCCCCTGCTCGCTCCCGAGCGTGCAGCGGTTGAAGGGCATGCGGACGTAGTCGCCGGCTGCCTGGCTGCCGTAGGTGGTCTCGCGTTTGAGCAGCAGCGAGGCGTTGGCGCCGTAGGATCGGGCCATCTCGATGTCTCCTGATGTTGGTAAGGGGTCAGCCCAGCGGGCCGTCGGTCTCGTACTCGACGGTCACGGTGATCGTGCCGGTCTTGATGGCGGGCGCGCCGGCGATCGCCTCGGTGTCGATCTCCGGGCGGCCGTAGGTCATGCCGAAGGCAAGGCCACCCAGAATGGGATCGGCATCGAGCGCCGCGCCGATCCCTTGCACCAGGGCGTCGAAGGCCGCGTCACGTATCGCCGCGTCGCCCTCCTCGACATAGACCTCGATCTCGACGGCGTGGCTGTAGTAGACGCCGCCGAAGCCCCCCAAGGCCTGCTCCGGCTCGCCCGGGTCGCCGTCGCGCAGCACGATCAGGCCGCTGGCCGGGATCTTCTCCGGCGCCGCGGTGTTGCGCTCCACCCTGGCGCCCGGCACGGTCTCGAGGAGCCCCTTGATCGCCTCGAGGACCTGCTCCGTCTTGGAGGGCATCCTTACACCGCCTTCCGCATCCTTGAACTAGGCACCAAAATGACGTACATGTCTCATGTGACGTATGGAGGTGACGACGATGCCCCGGGTGGCTTCAACCAAGAGCGAACGGGTCAACCTTCGGCTCAACAGGGCCGCCAAGAGGCGGCTTGAACAGGCGGCTTCCTTCGAAGGGAAGACCGTCAGCGGGTTCATTCTGTCCAGTGCCTTGGAACGTGCCGAGGAAACGATCCAGAAGCACGAGACCATGGTGCTCAGCCGACGAGACGCCGAAACCTTTCTCGACGCGATCCTCAACCCACCCAAGCCGAACACGAAGCTCCGCAAGGCTCTCGAAGAGCATGACCGCCGTGTCGTCTCGCGATGAGTTCCGACGACACGCTCATCATCGAGCCGCTCGGCAAGCGACATGACCGGGCGGCTTTTTCCTGTGGTGTCCAGGAACTGGACCGCTATCTCACGCGACAGGCCGGCCAGGACGTCCGGCGTCGGATCGCGCGCGTGTTCGTCTGCACGGCCGAGGGATCGAACGTGGTGGTCGGCTTCTACACCTTGAGCGCGCTCTCCCTCGATCTCGGTTCCCTGCCCGAACATCTGGCTCGCAAGCTTCCTCGCCACCCGGTCCCCGCCGCCCTCATCGGCCGTCTCGCCGTCGATCGGTCGTCTCAAGCGTCGGGCATAGGCCGAATGCTGCTTGCGGACGCCGTCAAGCGAACCGCAAGCGCCGGCGAGGCGATTGCCGTCTACGCCGTGGTTGTCGACGCAAAGGACGAGAACGCAAAGCGATTCTATGAGGCGTTCGGTTTCATGTCCCTTCGAGACCGGCCGATGCGCCTGTTCCTGCCTCTCGGGTCAACGATCGTGTGACGCTCAAGTGCCGGTCGATCAGGGCCGGCAACCGCTGCGACCAGCGCTCGGCCGCCCGCGGCACGTCGAGCCGCTTCGGCAACCTGACCTGCGGCACCAGCAGGAACATGACCACCGTGGTCAGACCGCGCCCCGTCTTGCGCGCCCGCTCGCTCGCCTTGCGGAAGCCACGCAGCTCCCCGGTCTTGCGGCTGTACGACGCCCTGACGCCGTCCACCACCAGGAGCGACGGGCCGCGCCCCGATAGACGAACCGGAGCGGCCCGAACCGGTGCTCCGGGAAGTTGGACGGGCTGATGCGCTTGCCACCCACGCCCCGCTTCGGCGCCGCCGGCGTCGGGATGGCCAACCAGAAGCCGGACCTGCTGCGGATGACCGCCCCCCTCGTCGAAGGTGCGGACGATCTGAGGCGCCTTCGACCAGACCAGGCTCGCGGCGTCAAAGCCCTTGTTGGGATAGTGGCGGCCGCGCCAGGTACGAGCGAGACGCGCCCCGAGGCCGACCGCCACCACTTGGCGGCGCAAGCTCCCCTTGAGGCCGTCGCCGGCTTGCCGGACCCCGGAGGTCACGGCCCGTTCGATCCGCCGCATCTCAGCTTGCAGGTCGGCCTTGATGGAGCCCGCGATGGTAGCTGCGAGCTTCATGCCGGGTAGGTCTCCAGCGTCCAGACCAGCCGCTCCGGATCACGGACCGGCTCGCCCTGGACCACGTACTCCGATCCGTCCACCGTCAGGCGGTCGCCGGGGCGCGGCGTGGCGACCTCGGACACCCGCACGTCGAACACCGCCGTCTCCGCGTGGATACGAGTGTCGCCGAAGCCCACGACCTCGTCCGCGCGCTTGGCGATCACGCGGATGTCCAGGGGCGTGCCGCCGTCCGGCGTGTAGACGGCGGCAACGCCGAGATGGCGGAAGCAGGCATCGACGGCACGGCTGAAGGGGTTACTCACGTCACGACGTGGTGAGCTTCACCAGCACGCCCGGCCGGTGGCACATGGGCAGCGGGTTCGACTGGGTGTGCAGGTCGGTGCCGCGCTCGAACTTGCGCGGCTCCTGCTTGGCGTAGAGCGGCTGGCCGAGGGTGTTGGCGGTCTCATTGAAGTCGGCCGGCGCGAAGTAGGTGGCGAAGGTCTCGACGGTGCCGAGCGGGAAGGCGTGTCCTTCATTGGCCGCGATGAAGCGGCGGACGTTGCCGTCCGGGTCGGTGGCCTGGCCGCGGTACTCCTCGAAGGTGATGCCGCCGAAGGTGAAGCCCGAGCGCATGTCGTCGCGCAACGCCGCCCCCTCCATCCAGCGCTCGTAGGCCTTCTCGACCTTGGAGTGGCTGGTCAGCGCATCGAAGAACTCCGGGCTGACGAGCGCATGGACCCGGGTCATGAACTCGCCGCGAAGGTTGTCCTCGATGTGGCGCAGCACTTCCATGCACTTGGCCTTGACGTTGGTGCTCGCGGTGCCGAGCGCGAAGTCCACGGTCTTCGCCGTGATGCCAAACTCGGTGTAGAGGTCGTAGAGGGTCGAGCCGTCGGCGTCGAGGATCACGCCCTTGAGCGCCCCCATGCGCAGGTGCTCCAGCGTGATCGCGTGCTTGTTGCGCATCGCCTGGAGGTGATCGGTGATGACGTTGGCCAGCGCCTCCGCTTCGTTCTCGGAGCCGAAGGCGCGGATGCCCTGCACCTCCTCCGGCAGCACCACGTCGTCGTGGGGAATGTGCGGCACCGCGAAGCTGCGGAGCTTGCGCTTGCCGCGCTCGCCCACCGTGCCGGGGGAGCCCACCGGCATGGTCGGCAGCAGGTTCAGGACGCCGTTCTTCTCCTCGATGGCGATCTGGCGGAACCGCACCGGCCGCGCCGGCATCAGGCTCATCTGCTCCAGCCGTCCGTAGGTGTTCGGCAGGATGTTGATGGCCGCCGTCAGCGCCGTCATCGAGAAGGCCGGCGTGTCGAAGGGGTTGTTCATGGCCATAGTAGTCCTCCTGCGGCGCCGGCGAGGCCGGGCCGTTCAGATATTCAGGTCAGGTTGCTGGTTGGGCTCAGGCGCCCCGGCGGACGAGGATGCCGCGGGCCTCGAGCTCGGCGATGGCGGTGGCCTTGTCCGCGGCGCCGATGCCGGCGGGCCAGACGATGGCGTGATCGGCGAGGATGGCGTCGCGCACGATCGCGAGACCTTGCGTGTCGGCCCCGTCCGGCGCGGTCACCTCGGCCGCGATGATGCCGAAGGCCTCCGCGCTGCCGTCCACGCCCGCCGGGTCGAGCGCCACCACCTTGCCGTCGCCGGAGACGTCGACCGTGAAGGTGTCGCCGACGGCGAAGTCCACGGGGCCGTCGGCGATGGTCAGGTTGATGTGGTCGCCCGCGTAGGCCTGGCCGACCGCGAGGTCGGGCAACCGGTAGCCCTTCGGCGTCAGCACCTCAAAGGTGCCGCCGCCCGCGGCGGCGGCGATGCAAACGAGCCGATAGGTGCCGACCTCCGCTTTCGGACCGAGCGCCGGGTCGGCCAGGGTCGCCGCGCCGTCGCCGGTGTTGCCGGATCGGCCGTGACGGTGACGGTATCCTTGGTCCGCTTGCCGATCACGGTGCCGACGGTGAGGGTTCGGTCGGCGCCGGTGCCGGCGAGCACGGTGACGGCCTCGCGGGAATAGAGGTTCGGCGCCTCATACTTGAGGACGTCACCGAGGTTGTTGGCTTCCGCGTAAACGGGCATGGATCAGGCCTCCTTCGCTGCGGCGGCCCGGGCCTTCGCCGCCCGCACCACCGGGTTGTCGTCAAGGTTCATGGGCTGGCCGGTACCGGCGCCCGGCAGCACCTGGCTCATGACCTCGGCCCCGTCCTCGCCGGCCTTCAGCGTCAGCAGCTCCCTGCGGACCTCTTCGGCCGAGAGCCGCCGCGCGATCATCTCGCCGGTCCGCTCCGGCATCCCGGCAAGCGCGCAGAGGTCGGCAATGAGCGCCGCCTCGCGATGGCTCTCTCCACGCGCCTCGGCGCGGACCTTGTCGAGGTCGACCACCTCGGCAGTCTTCCTGTCGGTCTCCGGGCCGGTTTTGGGACCGGGCTCGGAGCGGGTCTTGCTCTCCGCCGGCAGCGCCGCAGCGCCGTCCGGCTTGGGAGTCTCGGTGATGGTGTCCGTCATGCTTTCCTCCTTGACCTTGGGTGGCGTGTGCGAGGCCCGCGTTGAGCCGGGAGAGACGGCCTGCGCCACGGCGCGAACCATCGGCCGAGAGCCGAAGGTGACCGCGGCCAACGCCGCGAGGGCGTCGCGCATGGT
>CAZHDF010000010.1:0-40093 GCA_964531525.1 uncultured Alphaproteobacteria bacterium
CCCGGCCACCCATATTCTACGATCCCGTGGGTGGCCGGGCGGGGGAGCGGGCCGGTGTGGTTCCACGTAAGTGGAAAAGACTCTAGCGGCTCGAATCGGGGATCTTGCCGGCGAAGGGCTCGACGTCGCGCGAATCCTTGCCGGTCGACGAGAATATCTTCTGGAGAAAGCCGGGCGCCAGCGCCGATAGCGGGTTGACCGTCGTCTTGGGGTCGGCGAGCGGCCCGGTCACGCGATAGCTCATGGCGATCAGACCGCCGCCCTTGGCGCCGACCAGGATATTGCCCAGGATCGGCAGCTTGCCGAACACGCTGTTGAGGGTATAGGCCGGCACCAGCGTGCCCGCGAGGTCGAGTTGGTCCCGCGCGAGGTCGATCGTCCCCTTCCCCGTGAGGCCGATCGCCGGGCCGTAGATACGCATATCGGTGAGCGTCAGGACGTCGCCTCTCTTCTCATAGGGAATGATGAGCCGGGTGAAGGGCAGCCCCGATTCTCCCTTCAGCAGGTCGATGACCCCGGTCAGCGAGGCGACCGACAGGAGCTTGGCGAGCAGCGGGGCCTTGACGGCGCGGAAGTCGGCGATGCGCATCTCGCCCGTGACGAGGCCGGGCTCTCCGGTGTCGAGCCACGCGGTCAGCGAGAGCTTGCCGCCGGCCGCGTTGCCGTAGACGTCGAGCGCGCGCAGCACGGTTCCGGCGTCGTCCGAGCCGACCCGCAGCAGCCGACCGTTCTTGGTGTTGACGATGCCCAACACGAGCCGCTTGCCGCCGTCGAGACCCGCGCTTCCCTTCATGGCGACCCATTTGCTGTCGCGGCGGCGGAGCTTCGCGGACACGTCGGTGGCGATCACGCCGTTATGAAAGACGGCGCGGCGGACGTTGAGGCTTAGCGAAAGAGGCGTTTCGAGCGTTTTTTCGTCGCGGTCGGTGACGTCCTCGAGAAACGGACGCAGATCGAGGCTCTCGCCGACGACCGCGACCTTGACCGCGCCGTCGTCGGCGATTTCGATCCCCGCCGAAACCTTGGTCTCGCCGGTCTCGAAGCGGTCGACATCGAGACGCCGCAAGGCGCCGGTTTCGGGCGCCAGCTCGGCGCGCCCCTCGGCGATCAGATCGCCCGCGGCGAGGCGGAACGAATCCAGGCGCGTCGCCCCCTTGGCGCGGCGCCACAGATCGAACGTGAACGAGCCGTCCTCGCCGGGGGCCTTTTCCCAGAAAATCTGGGGCAGGCGCAAGGCCGCCTCGCGAAGGCCGACCTTCGCCGTCACGCGTTGCGCGCCGTCGGCGGTGGCGACGATCTCGGCCGCGATCGTCGTCGGGCCGGTCACGTAATCGTCGCCGGGAATGCCGAGCCCGCGGCGCTGCGAATCGGTGAACCGGCCCTTGATCCGATAGCGCCGCTCGCCGCTCGCGAAGTCCTGGCGCCAGGCGACCTCCGCCGGCACGCCGTTGAGCGCGGCGCGACCCTCGGCCTCGATCCGCCGGTTGTCGAGCTTGAGCGTCAGCGCGCCCTGGCTCAGATCATAGCCCTCGACCGCCCCCGAAAGGGCGAGATCGGTAAGGGTCGCCTCGACCTCGACTCCGACGTCCTCGGGCGCTAGCTCGGCCAACAGCGGAAAGAAGAAGCGCAGTCGCGCTTGGGCCGTTCCCGTGATCGCCTTCGGGTCGATACCCACCGTCTTCGCATAATCGAGGGTCGGCTCGTCGAGAAGGGCGATCGCGTCGGCGACCGGACCGCTCACGGGGAGGTCGATGTCCATCTTGAAATCGCCGTCCTCGCCGACGATCAGAAGCAGCCCGTTTCCCACGCGCAGCCCTTGTAGCTTGCCGCCCCGGGTCGCGATCTCGATGACCTTGCCGCTGATGGTGACGGTGGCGTCGACGCCCTCGACCGGCGGCAGCGGGCGCAGGTAATGAACGTCGGCGCCCTCGACCTCGATGCGGGTCGAGATCGCCTCGTCCGGCAGCCCCGGAGCATCGAGATCGCCGGGCCGAATGTTGATCGTCGCGTCGACCCGCCGGATCATGCCGCGCGTGAGATTCCCCGTGACCCAGTCGCGCGTCTCGGCCGACAGCGCCACCGGCCAGTAGCTGCCGAGATCGTCGAGCGGCAGGTCGTCGATCTCGGCGGCGCCGGCGATCGAGAGCCGCTCGCCGAAGCCCGAGATCATGGCATTGAGCCTGAGCTTCGGCCCCCCCGCATCAAGCGTCGCCTCGTCGATGCGCAGTTGCCCGGATTGCGCCGTGTAGCGGCCGCGCAGCCGCGCATCGACGATCGGGATCGGGTGGTCGTACCATTCGTCGAGCACCAGATCGCCGCGCGCGGCCGTGAGGTCGAAGTCGGCCGAACGGAACAGGCCGCCGTCGTCGAGGGTCAACTCGACGCTTCCGCTCACCGGCAGGCGCATCGAGCGCAGCGACGCCAGCGCCGCGACGTTCTCGGCCAGCCATTCGGGGCGTAGATCGGCGAACGCCAAGCGCATAACGGTCTGCTTGTCCGCCGTCCGATAGACGCCGCTCGCCCGGATCGCCGCCCGATCCTTGCCAATCCGGAGAACGAATTCGCCGTCCCCCGTGATCCCCTGCGCGTCGCGGTGAAAATTCACGTTCGCGGCGGGCGCCTGCCATGAAATGCCGAGAAGCCGGTCGTCGACCACCAAATCGGCGTCGCGGATGCTGAGGTCGCGCAGATAGCCCATCGGGTCGTCCGGGTCCGGCGGCGCGAGGAGGTCGGCGAACAGAAAGGCGCGCGCGTTCGCGACCTCGCCCTCGCCCTCGCCCAGGCCGATGGCGATCGTCCCGTCGGCGGCGCGCTGGATACGCAGCCGCGCGGAGATGATCTCGAGGCTCGTCGGCGCCACCATGCCGCGCAGCATCGCGGGCAGGCTGAGCCGGACCGAGACCTCGGGGATCACGGCCCCGGTGCCCTTCTCGTCCGAGATCCGTACGTCGAGAAGAACGATGTCGAACGCCCGCTCCCAGCCCGCCCAGACCAGGATCGTGTCGGCGACGTCGAAGCGGAAGGGCGCATCCGACTGGCGCAGCGCATCGACGATATAAGGCGTGAGGAAGGTGAGCGGCACCGGCCCCTGCGCCAGGCGCCAAGCGGTCGCGGCGACGACGATCGCGATCAGCCCAACGGTCGCCGCGATGGCGTGAAGAATGAAATGGGCGGTGGGGCGAATCACGGAAGCTATCGGACCCTTTCGACTACGCGAACGCCACGGACGACGCGGATGCGCCGTCGCCAGCGACAACTTGACCGGCCCCGGCGCTTCGCGCACTGTGCCGACAAAATCGCCGGCGCCGGATGACCGATTTCGCCTTTCTAGCAGATATCGACGCCCTGCCAGAAGCAGAGGATCCCGCGCGCGCGGCGATCGGGCTCGAACGCTTCCGAGCCGCCGCCGACGCGGCCGGTTGCGCGTCCTTCGCCAAAGCCCTCGCCGCCGCGTCGCCGGGCGCGGCGCTGCTCGCTTCGGTCTTCGGCAACAGCCCGTTCCTGACCCACTGCATTCTACAGGATATGGGTTTCTTCAAGCGCCTGGTCGAGGGGGGCGCCGAGACGGCGCGCGCCGAGGCGCTCGCCGACTTCCGCTGCGAGCCCGACGACGACCTCGCCCTGGCCATGCGCCGGCTGCGGCGCGCGCGGCGGCGCACGGCGCTCGTCACGGCGCTCGCCGACATCGCCGGGATATGGCCCCTCGAAACCGTGACCGGCACGCTGACCCGGGCGGCCGAGGCGGCGCTCGACGCGGCGCTCGGCCACCTCCTGCGCGCGGCGGCGCGGGCGGGACACTTGCGCATCAATGACCTCGCCGATCCGGTCGCCGACTGCGCCATCGCGGTGATCGGGCTCGGCAAGCTGGGCGCGGGCGAGCTCAACTACTCGAGCGACATCGACCTGATGATCCTCTACGACGCCGGGCGGATCGTCGCGCGCGAGGGCGCGCTGCCCCACAAGGCGCTCGTCCGGATCGCGCGCGGGCTCGTGCGCATGCTTCAGGAGCGCACCGCCGACGGCTATGTCTTCCGCACCGACTTGCGGCTGCGGCCCGATCCCGGCGCGACGCCGCTCGCCATCTCGGTCGAGGCGGCCGAGCTCTATTACGAGAGCCTAGGCCAGAATTGGGAGCGCGCGGCCATGATCAAGGCGCGCGCGGTGGCGGGCGACCGAATGGTGGGCGAGGCCTTCGTCCGGGCGCTCGAACCCTTCGTCTGGCGGCGCCATCTCGACTTCGCGGCGATCGAGGACATCCATTCCATCAAGCGCCAGATCCGCGCCCATTACGGCGGCGGAACGATCGCGGTCGCCGGGCACAACATCAAGCTCGGGCGCGGCGGCATTCGCGAGATCGAGTTCTTCGCCCAGACCCAGCAGCTCATCTGGGGCGGGCGCGAGCCCCGGCTGCGCCACCGCGCGACCTGCGAGACGCTGCGCGCGCTCGCCGAGACCGGGCGGATCGCGCCCGAGGTCGCCGACGAGCTGATCGAGGCCTACCGCTTCCTGCGCCGGGTCGAGCATCGCCTCCAGATGATCGACGACGCCCAGACCCACACCATCCCCGCCGACGCGAAGGGCGTCGCGGCGCTCGCCACCTTCCTCGGCTTCGAGAGCGCCGACGCCTTCGCCGCCGCGCTGACGGCGCGGCTCGAGACCGTCGAGCGCCATTACGCGCATCTGTTCGAGACCAGCGCGCCGCTCGCGCCCTCGGGCAATCTCGTGTTCACCGGCACCGAGGACGATCCCGAGACCCTGAAGACGCTGACCGAGCTCGGCTTTCGCGACGGGCGCGCGGTCGGCGCGGCGGTCCGCGCCTGGCACCATGGGCGCTATCGCGCGACCCGCAGCGTCCGCGCCCGCGAGATCCTGACCGAGCTGATGCCGACGCTGCTCGGCGCGTTCGCGCGCAGCGCCGATCCCGACCAGGCGCTGCTGCGCTTCGACGAGTTCCTCGCCCGCCTGCCCGCGGGCGTTCAGCTCTTCTCGCTGTTCCACGCCAACCCCGACCTTCTCGACCTGGTCGCCGAGATCATGGGCTCGGCGCCCCGGCTGGCCGAGCGGCTGGCGCGCAACGCGGGGCTTCTCGACGGGGTGCTGGGGGGCGACTTCCTCTCGCCCCTGCCGGACGCCGACACGCTGACCGAGGCGCTGGTCGCGGCGCTCGCGGCGGCGCGCGACTACGAGGACGTGCTCGACATCACGCGGCGCTGGGCGCATGACCGCGAGTTCCAACTCGGCGTGCAGATGCTGCGCGGCGTGATCGAGGCCGACGCGGGCGGCGAAACCCTCGCCGACATCGCCGACGCGGTGCTGCGCGCCCTCGCCCCCCGGGTCGAGGCCGTCTTCGCCGAGGCCCATGGCCGGATCGCGGGCGGCGGGCTCGCGGTGGTCGCCATGGGGAACCTGGGCGGCCGCGCGATGACCGTCTCCTCGGACCTCGATCTCACCTTCGTCTACGCCGCCCCCGATCCCGGCGCGGTCTCGGACGGTCCCCGGCCGCTGGTCGCGAGCCAGTATTTCGCGCGCCTCTCCCAGCGGCTGATCAACGCGATCACGGCCATGACCAACGAGGGCCGGCTCTACGAGATCGACATGCGCCTGCGTCCCTCGGGCAACGCCGGGCCGGTCGCCTCCGAGATCGAGAGCTTCGCCCGCTACCACGCCGAAAGCGCCTGGACCTGGGAGCATCTGGCGCTGACCCGCGCCCGCGTGGTCGCCGGCCCCCCGGCGCTCGCCGAGCGCATCGAGGCGGTGATCCGCGGCACCCTGCGGCGCCCGCGCGATCCGATGAAACTGCTCGTCGAGGTCGCCGACATGCGCCGCCGCATCGAGGCCGAGCACCACGCCGACAACCCCTGGCGCACCAAATACGTGCGCGGCGGGCTGCTCGATTGCGAATTCATCGCCCAATATCTTCAGCTTCGCCACGCCGCCGCGCATCCCGAGATCCTCTCGCCGCGCACGGTCGAGGCCTTCGCCCGGCTCGCCGAGGCCGGGGTTCTCGCGCCCGAGGCGGCCGAGACGCTGATCGAGGCGACGCGCCTGATGCGGCGGCTGCGCGGAATGCTGCGCCTGACCATCGGCGGCGACCGGATCGAGGGCCACGCCTCGGCCGGGCTGCGCGCGGCGCTCGCGCGCGCCGGCGGCGTGGCCGACTTCGACGCGCTCCGCGACAAACTGCTCGCCGCCGAGGCGCGGGTCCGGGCGCTTTACGCCGAGATCATCGACACGCCCGCCGAGATCGGCGGGCGGACGCCGGAGGGTAAATAGCGCCCCCCAATCCACTCCCCGGCGCGCGCGGCGCGCCGGCAAGCGCGACCGCGCGCCCGAGCTTATGCGAGGAAAGCCTGCGTGGCGTTTGAACGCCCGACGGGCCGCAGGCCCGGCGGAAACGAGGCAAGCGCCAGCGCCGGTCAGTCCTTCTTCGCGCCCTTCCCGTCGTCTTCCTGCATGCCGACGCGCGCGGCGAGCGCGGCGGCCATGAAGCGGTCGAGGTCGCCGTCGAGCACCGCGTTGGTGTTTCCGGTCTCGACCCCGGTGCGGAGGTCCTTGACGAGCTGGTAGGGGTGCAGGACGTAGGAGCGGATCTGGTGGCCCCAGCCGATGTCGCTCTTGTTCGCGGCCTGGGCCTGGGCCTCCTCCTCGCGGCGCTGCAATTCGAGCTCGTAGAGCCGCGCGCGCAGGAGCGCCATGGCCTCGGCCCGGTTGCGGTGCTGCGAGCGGTTGTTCTGGCACTGGACGACGATGCCGGTCGGCAAGTGCGTCAGGCGCACGGCGCTGTCGGTCTTGTTGACGTGCTGGCCGCCGGCGCCCGAGGCGCGGTAGGTATCGACGCGCAGGTCCTTGTCGGCGATCTCGATCTCGATCGATTCGTCGATCACCGGGTAGACCCAGACGCTCGCGAAGCTGGTGTGCCGGCGCGCGCTCGCGTCGAACGGCGAAATGCGGACCAGGCGGTGGACGCCGCTCTCGGTCTTGGCCCAGCCGTAGGCGTTGGGGCCGATGACCCGGACGGTCGCCGACTTGATGCCCGCCTCCTCGCCCGGGCTCTCCTCGATCCACTCGACCTTGTAGCCCTGGCGCTCGGCCCAGCGGACGTACATGCGCAGCAGCATCTCGGCCCAGTCCTGGCTTTCGGTGCCGCCCGCCCCGGCATGGACCTCGATATAGCAGTCGTTGCCGTCGGCCTCGCCCGAGAGCAGCGCCTCGAGGCGGAGCTTGCGGGCGCGGGCGGCGAGCTTGGCGAGCGCCGCCTGGGCCTCGTCGAGCGCCGCCTCGTCGTCCTCGGCCTCGCCGAGCTCGGCGAGGGTGAGATCGTCGTCGAGCTCGCTCTCGATCTCGCGGAAGCGCTCGATCGCGCCCTGAAGCCGGGTGCGTTCGCGCATCACCGCCTGGGCGCGCTGGGAATCGTCCCAGAGCGCCGGGTCCTCGGCCTCCCGGTTCAGCTCGTCCAGCCGCTTGAGCGCCGCGTCCCAGTCAAAGATGCCTCCTCAGCAGTTCGAGCGACTGCTTGATGTCGTCGGCCAGGGCCGTGATCTCGGCGCGCATGGGGGATGCCTCGCAATGGTTCGTTACCCGTCTCCGGGGGCGAGTGTATAGCGCAATTTCCGGCGCCGGGGAATCGCGCCGGCCACGTCGGCTCGGGTCAGTAAAGGCCGGTCGCGGTCGGCTCGGCGACGGGGGCGGTGGTCGTGGGCTCGGTTCCCGGCTTGTAGGCTTCCAGGATCACGCGGCGCGTGCCCGGGCCGGGGAGCAGGCCGGTGTCGCCGTCGATCCGCACCAGCCGGATGCCGGGCGGGATGCGGAACGGGATCGCCGGCGTGCCGGCGAGCGCCTCGGCCATGAAACGCTTGAAGATCGGCGCCGCGACCCGCGAGCCGGTCTCCTTGTAGCCGAGGGTGCGCGGCTGGTCGAAGCCGACGTAGACGCCGGCCACCAGATCGGGCGCGAAGCCCATGAACCAGGCGTCCACGTCGTCGTTGGTGGTGCCGGTCTTGCCGGCGAGCGGCCAGGCGAGATCGCGGATCCGCCGGCCGGTGCCGCGCAGCACCACGCCGCGCAGCATGGACACCATCTGATAGGCGGTCCCGGCGCTCAGCACGCGCGGACGGGTATCGGGAATCCGCGGCACGGGCTGATTCTCCCAGCGGCTGACCCGGCAGCCCGGACAGGGGCGTGAATCGCGGCGGTAGATCGTCTTGCCGTTGCGGTCCTGGATCCGCTCGATCAGCGCCGGCTCGATGCGCTTGCCGCCGTTGACGATCATCGCATAGGCGGCGGTCAGGCGGAGCAGCGTTGTCTCGCCCGCGCCCAGCGCCATCGGCAGCAGGCGCGGCAGATCGTCGACCACGCCGAAGCGCTTGGCGTACTCGGCCACCGTGTCCATGCCGATCGCGCGGGCGAGGCGCACGGTCATCAGGTTGCGCGACTTCTCGAGGCCGAGGCGCAGCGTCGAACGACCGTAGAAGCGGGTCGTGTAGTTGGCGGGCTTCCACTTGGGCAGTCCCGGCCCCTGGTCGATCACGATCGGCGCGTCGTCGACGATGCTCGACGGCGTGAAGCCGTTGTCGAGCGCCGCCATGTAGACGATCGGCTTGAACGCCGAGCCGGGCTGGCGCATGGCCTGGGTCGCCCGGTTGAACTGGCTGATCTCGTAGCTGAAGCCGCCGACCATGGCGAGCACGCGCCCGGTATGGGGGTCGATCACGACGATCGCGCCGCCGACGTCGGGGATTTGGCGCAGCGCGAAGTCGCCGTTCGCGTCCTTGTCGGCGAGCGCCTCGACCAGCACCACGTCGCCGGGCGCCAGCACGTCGGCGGGGCGCTGGATCTTGGGGCCGACGCGCTGCCCCTTGCGCCAGGCGCGCGCCCAGACGAGCTCGGCGAGCGGGATGCGCCCGCGCGCGCCGTTCGAAAGCCCGATCGTCGCCGCCTCGCCGTCGAGCCCGAGCACCACGGCGAGACGCCAGGGATCGGCGCCCGGAGGCAGCGCCACCCCCGCCAGTCGGTCGGCCCAGCCGGGGCCGGGATCGATTCGGGCCACCGGCCCGCGCCAGCCGTGGCGGCGATCATAGGCGATCAGCCCCAGGCGCAGCGCGCGCTCGGCGATCCGTTGCAGGCGCGGATCGATGGTCGCGCGAACCGAGAGCCCGCCGCCGTAGAGCGCCGTCTCGCCGTAACGTTTCAGGAGATCGCGGCGCACCGCCTCGGTGAAGTAGTCGGCGCGCACGAACTCGGCCGGGTTGCCCCGGCGCACCACCAGGGGCTCGCTCTTGGCCCAGGCGGCCTCGGTCGCGGTGATGTAGCCGTCCTCGCGCATGCGGTCGATCACCCAATCGCGCCGGGCCTTGGCGGCGGCCGGATGGCGGACCGGGTGGTAGTTGTTGGGCGCCTTGGGGAGCGCCGCGAGAAAGGCCACCTCGGCGATCGAAAGCTCGTCGAGCGACTTGTCGAAATAGTTGAGCGCCGCCGCCGCGACCCCGTAGGAGCCCATGCCGAGGTAGATCTGGTTGAGGTAGAGCTCGAGAATGCGGTCCTTGGTGAAGGCGCGCTCGATGCGGAACGCGAGCAGCGCCTCCTTGACCTTGCGCTCGATCGAGACCTCGTTGGTCAGCAGGAAGTTCTTGGCCACCTGCTGGGTGATGGTGGAGGCGCCCTGGAGCCGCCGGTTGCGCCCCAGGTTGACCAGATTGGTCACCATGGCGCGCGCGACGCCCAGGAAATCGACCCCGGGATGGCTGTAGAAGTTCTTGTCCTCGGCCGAGAGGAAGGCGTTGATCACTCGGCGCGGCATGGCGGCGATCGGAACGAAGACCCGCCGCTCGGTCGCGTATTCGGCGAGCAACCGCCCGTCGCCGGCGTGAACCCGGGTCACCACCGGGGGCTCGTAATCGGCGAGCTGCTGGTAATCGGGAAGCCCGCGGCCGTAGTAGTGGAGCGCGTAAAGCGCCCCGCCGCCGCCGATCAGAAGACCCGCCAGCAAGATCGAGAACAGAACGGCGAATATCTTCATCGAGGCATCATGGGGTGGCGCGCGGATCCCGCGAAAGACCTGGGCGCGCCGGGCGGGCGGCCGCGCCACGAGAGACGACATGCCAAGAAGATAAACGGCATGTGTTACCGAAACGTATTACCGAAACATGAACGACCGAAACGGAAACGTCGATGGCCGAGTATAGGCTAACGACCGAATATGGCGATGTTATGTCACGCTTTTCCGCTTCCCCGGGGATCGCGCGCGAGCGGCTCACAGCCGCGACGCGGCGAGCTTGGCGGCGAAATAGCGATCGACCGCGCGCCGCACCGCGCTCATCAGCTTGGCCCGCTTGGCCGGGCTGAGAAGCAGACGCTCGTCGCGGGCGTTGGACAGATAGCCCATCTCGATCAGCACCGACGGCACGTCGGGGGCCTTGAGCACCCGGAAGCCCGCGTAGCGGTGGGTCTTGCGCAAGAGCCGCCCGACCCGGCCGAGCTCGGGCACGAGAACCTCGGCGAACTTGCCCGAATCGTTGTTGGTCTGGCGCTGGGCGAGATCGATCAGGATATTGGCGACCTCGGGGTCGTAGACCTGCGACGACAGATCGATTCCGGCGATCACGTCGGCCTTGTTCTCCTTGGCCGCGAGTGCCGCCGATTCGGCGTCCGAGGCGTTCTCCGACAGGGTATAGACCGAGGCCCCGCGCAGCTTGCGGTTGGCGATCGAATCGGCGTGCAGCGAGATGAACAGCGACGCCCCGGCCTTGCGCGCGACCGCGACCCGGGTGGGTAGCGGCACGAACACGTCGCGTTCGCGGGTGAGCACCACCCGGTAGCGCCCGGTGGCGGCGAGCTGGCGGGCGAGCTCGCGCGCGGCGGCGAGCGTGATCCGCTTCTCGTACACCCCGCTCCTGCTCCGGGTGCCGGGATCGACGCCGCCATGACCCGGGTCGATCGCCACCACCACCGGCCCGTTGCGCTTGGGCTTGGCGGGCGGCGGCGGCGCGGCGGTGGACGAGGACGAGGCCAGCGGGGTCGGGTTTCCCTCGCGCTTGAACGCCTCGGCGGTCACGGTGCCGAGGTCGAGCACCAGCCGGTAGCCGAAGTTCGCCGTCGGGCGCAGCATGAAAACCTTCGACAATCTGACCGGCGAGGTCAGATCGAGCACCAACCGCCAGGTGCCGGGCTGGAACAGGCCGTAGCGGAAACGCTGCACGATGCCGCGCCCGGCGGGCAAACGCGCGGCCGGCACCTTCCAGGCCACCTCCGGCAGATCGACCACCACGCGATAGGGCGACGGCAGGGTGAAGACCCGGTATTTGAGGTTCTCGGTGAGATCGAGCACCACGCGCGTGGTGTCGGCGCGAACGCCGATCCGCAAGCCGACGATCTCCGGCTTGGCCCGGGCCGCGGCGCCCCAGCCGCCCAGAAGCAGCAACACGACCGCCGTCGCGAGACAGGCCCGAATGAAACGACGCGCGCGGGCCCTGGGCCGCGCGCGGGTCATCGGCATGAAGCGTCCCGATGGACGCCGGTTCGAGGCGCCGATTTGTGGTCGCCGGTCATTCACGGCCCCGATATTGCGCGATGCGGCTTCCGACCTCAACGGTTTTGGCGCGGTCTTTCGAGGCACGGTCGTCAAATCGTCGCCGGAGCGCGCGCGGGTCGATTCATTTCAAATGAATCCCGCTTCATTCCCGCGTTTCATCGCCGTTATTGTCGATATTCATCCAGAGACCGCAATATGTCGTTGTGTCGCATCGAAAAGGGGATGTAAGATGCGCGCGCGAAATACCGCAGTCGGCCGGCCAGGACTTTATTCCGGGCCGGCGGCGAGGCGGTCGGAAGCGATGCTCGCCCACGATCTACCGGGCACGCCCGATGCGGTCTCGCCGGAGACGGTGCGGATAGCTGAACCAACTCGAAGCCGGCGACCGGTGCATGCCGGGCGCCCGGTGATTGCGAACCTCCCCGCTCCCATTGGTGTCCTCCTCATCTTCGGAGCATCGATGCGGGCCTTGCCGCGGACCGTTTCCACGGCGGGTCGAGAGTGGCGGGTCGAGGATCGACGCCGGCGGCTTCGTACAAGCAGGGACGATTCCCGCGACGATAATTCGCGTCGTCGCGGCGAGGGTCGTCTTGGAGTCTGAATTCCCCATGACAAAACGAATGTTGATCGACGCGACTCACGCCGAGGAGACGCGGGTCGTCGTCCTCGACGGCAATCGCCTCGAAGATTTCGATTTCGAAACCTCGACCAAGAAGCAGCTCAAGGGCAACATCTACCTCGCCAAGGTCACCCGCGTGGAGCCGTCGCTCCAGGCGGCGTTCGTCGACTACGGCGGCAATCGCCACGGCTTCCTGGCCTTTAACGAAATCCATCCCGATTACTACCAAATCCCGGTCGCCGACCGTCAGGCGCTCGCCGAGGAGGAGCGCGCCGAGGCGGAGGCCCGCGACGCCGCCGATGACGAAAAGGCCGCCGGCGGCCAATCCGGACATGACAAATCCAAGCGCGAAAAAACCGACGACGGCGAGGACGACGAGGAGAACGGCGCGGTCGAGATGATCGGCGGCGACGACGCCGAGGATCTCGCCCCTCGGCGCAGGACGCCGCTCAGGCGCTACAAGATCCAGGAGGTCATCAAGCGCCGCCAGATCTTGCTCGTCCAGGTCGTCAAGGAGGAGCGCGGCAACAAGGGCGCGGCGCTGACCACCTATCTCTCGCTCGCCGGGCGGTTCTGCGTGCTGATGCCCAACACCGCGCGCGGCGGCGGCATCTCGCGCAAGATCGTCAACCCCGAGGACCGCAAGCGGCTCAAGGCGATCGCGTCCGAGCTGCCGGTGCCCGAGGGCGTCGGCGTGATCCTGCGGACCGCCGGTCTCGGCCGGTCGCGGGCGGAGATCAAGCGCGACTTCAACTATCTCATCAAGCTTTGGGACCAGATCCGCGAGACGACCCTCGAATCGGTCGCCCCCGCCCTGGTTCACGAGGAAGCCAATCTGATCAAGCGGGCGATCCGCGACCTCTACTCGCGCGATATCGAGGAGGTGCTGGTCGAGGGCGAGGAAGGCTACCGCATGGCCAAGCAGTTCATGCGCATGCTGATGCCGAGCCACGCCAAGCGCGTCATTCAGTACAACGACCGAATCCCGCTGTTTCACCGCTATCAGGTCGAGAACCAGCTCGACGCCATGCACAGCCCGATCGTGCACCTCAAGTCGGGCGGCTACATCGTCATCAACCCGACCGAGGCGCTGGTCGCCATCGACGTGAACTCGGGCCGCGCGACGCGCGAGCGCAACATCGAGGAGACCGCGTTCCGCACCAATCTCGAGGCGGCCGAGGAAATCGCCCGCGAGCTTCGCTTGCGCGACCTTTCGGGGCTCATCGTCATCGACTTCATCGACATGGACGAGCCCAAGAACAACCGCACGGTCGAGCGGCGTTTCAAGGAGGCGGTCAAGAACGACCGCGCGCGCATCCAGATCGGCCGAATCAGCGCCTTCGGGCTTCTCGAGCTGTCACGCCAGCGCCTGCGCCCCAGCCTGCTCGAGGCGAGCACCCAGGTCTGCCCCCATTGCGGCGGCTCGGGCCATATCCGCTCGATCGAATCGACCGCGCTTCACGTGCTTCGGGCGATCGAGGACGAGGGCATTCGCGAGCGCAGCAGCGAGATCACGATCTTCGTGCCGACGGCGGTCGCGCTCTACGTCCTCAACCAGAAGCGCGAGATGCTGACGGCGATCGAGGAACGCTATGCCTTCCGCGTGTTCGTCGCCAGCGACGACGACCTGATCCCGCCCGATTATCGCCTCGACCGGGTGCGGGGCCGGAGCGGCGACGAGAAATCCGAAAAGCCCGCCGAGGAGGCCGCCGTCGAGACGCCCCCCGCCGAGGACGCCGAGAAAAGCGGCCGGCGGCGGCGGCGCGGCCGGGGTCGGCGCGGTCGCGACGATGAAGCGGCGACCGAGACGACGCCCGGAACGACGACCGAGGACGCAACGCCGGTCGCGGAGGCCGCCGACGGCGCGGCCGAAGAGACCGCGAGCGAGGAGCTCGCCGCCGCCGAGGCCCAACCCAACAAGCGACGCCGGCGCGGCAAGCGCGGCGGACGGCGGCGGCGCGGCGCGGCGGCGCGCGCGACCGAGACCCAGGGCGCCGAAGCCCCGAGCGCCGATACCCAGACGGCCGAAGGCGAGACGATCAAGGAGACCACCAAGAGTGACGCGGACGCGCCCGTCGTGACGGAGGCCCCCGAGATCGTCGCCGAGGCCGAAACGGCGGCCGTCGAGACGAAGGTCGAAGAGGTTTCGGTCGAGGAAGCGCCCGTCGAGGAAGCGCCCGGCGGCGAGGCGCCGGTCGAAGCCGTTCCGACCGAGGAAGCAAAACCCGCGCGCCGGCCGCGCCGTCGGCGCAAGCCCGCCGCCGAGGCGGCGTCCGAAGCCGTCGCTGAAGCCGGAGACGCGGCCGAAGCCCAGCCCGAGAAGCCCAAGCGTCGCCGCGCGCCCCGGCGCAAGGCCGCCGCGTCGGAATCCCCCGCCGAGACCGGCGTCGCCGAGGCGGTCAAGGACGACGCCGAGATCGAAGCGCCGGCGACGCCCAAACCGCGCGCCCCGCGCAAGCGGGCGACGAGAAAGACCGCCGCGTCGGCCAAAAGCGTCAAGGGCGCCAAGAGCGCCTGCACGCCCGACGAGAAGCCGGCGACCGTCCCCGACGCCGGCCAGCCCATCGCGATCCCGGCCTCGCCCGAGCCTTCGCCCACCGCCCCCGCCGATGGCGAGATGAGCGCGCCCGCGCCCGCGCCCGAGAAGCCCCGGGACGAAGAGCCCCGGAACGAGGAGGCCCAAACCGCCAAGCCGAAGCGCGCCTCGCGTCGCGGCTGGTGGCAACGGCTCGTCGAATAGAAAGGGGAATGCGGCTCAGCGCCGCCAGGCGCGAAGCCGGCGCGCGGCCTCGGCCATGTCCTCGGTCGCGCCCGAGAAGCTGAACCGAACATAGGCATGGCCGCGCCCGGGGTCGAAGTCGATCCCGGGCGTCGCCGCCACGCCGATCTCGTCGAGCATGCGCTTGCAGAACGCCTCGCTGTCGTCGGTCATGGCCGAAACGTCGGCGTAGATGTAGAACGCCCCGTCGGCGGGCGCGAGCGAGGAAAAGCCCGCGCGCGGTAGCTCGTCGAGCAGAAGCGCGCGGTTGCGGGCGTAGCGCGCGACGTTGGCCTCGAGCTCGTCGCGGCAGTCGAAGGCCGCGATCGCCGCGTGCTGCGACAGCGTCGGCGGCGAGATGAACAGGTTCTGCGCCAGGCTCTCGACCGCGCGCAGAAGATCCTCGGGCGCCACCATCCAGCCGAGCCGCCAACCGGTCATCGAGAAATACTTCGAAAAGCTGTTGACGACGATCGCCCGCGGATCGAGCGCCGCGGCGCAGGTCGCCGGCGCGCCGAAGGTGATGCCATGGTAGATCTCGTCGGAGACCAAGCGAATGCCGCGCGCCGCGCAATAGCGCGCCAGATCGGCCATGTCCCCGGGACTCAGCATGGTGCCGGCGGGGTTCGAGGGACTCGCGACGATCAGCCCGTCGATCGGCGCGTCGAGCGCCTCGATCAAGGCAACCGTGGGCTGGAAACGCTCGCGCGAACCGGCGACCAACGGCACCGCCTCGATCCCCAGCGCGTTGACGATATGGCGATAACCGGGATAGCCCGGCAGCGCCAGCGCCACGCGGTCGCCGGGATCGAAGGCGGCGAGGAAGGCGAGCACGAAGGCCCCCGAGGCCCCCGTCGTCACCACGATCCGCTCGGCCGGCAGGTCGAGGCCGTAAGTCTCGCGGTAATGCCCCGCGATCGCGGCGCGCAGATCGGAAAGTCCCAGGGCGTCGGTATAGCCGAGACGGTCGCTTTCCAGCGCCGTCCGCGCCGCCGCCAGAACGCCCGCGGGCGCGCCGGTCGAGGGCTGGCCGACCTCGAGATGGAGCACGTCGCCCCCGGCGGCGACGCGCGCGTTGGCGGCGCGCATCACCTCCATCACCAGGAAAGGCGGGATATTTCCTCGCCGCGCGGTCTTGAGCGCCATCGCGACGTCGCTCCTCCCCTAGAACTGCACGATGGCGGCGAGGCCGTGGCCGCGCCCGTCGGCCTCGTACTCGCAGGTCTCGGCCTTGGCGCGGAAGCCATCGCGGCAGTAGATCGCGTTGACCCGGCCGATGGCGGCGACCGAGCGCGTCTTGTGGCCGCGCCGGCGAAGGTCCGCGACGGCCTCTTCCCCGAGCGCCTTCTCGACGAAGGTGATATCGGGCACGCCGGGATTGATCACGCGCGGCGCGGCGATCGCGTCGGCGAGCGACTCGTCGCCGATCATGGCGCGGGCCATGGCCTCGGTCAGCGCGCTCGGCGCCACCACGCCGCCCGACGCGGCCCCGGCGAACAGGAACTCGCCCACGTTGCGATTGACCATCATCACCGGCGAAAGGCCGAGATCGCCGCCCGGCGACGGCCGCGGCGTCGCCGGCACGATGCCCGTGCCGGGGATGACGTAGCCCGCGCCCAGGCGGCGGCTCATGGTGATCGCGCAGGCGACCGCCGCTCCGGTCCCGTCGACGACCGCGAAGGACATGCCGGCGGGCGCCTCGCGGTGGAGGCGCGGCGCGGGCGAGAGCTTCTCGGGCGGCATATGCCGCTCGGCGACGTAGTTCGCCATCAGGCGCTCGGTCCACGCCTTGGTGAGCGGCCCGTTCGCGGGATCGAGCGCCCCCAGCCGGCCGAGCCAGGCCTGCCGGTCGGCGAAGGCCCGCAGGGCGACCTCGGCGAACAGATGGGGCCGATCCTCGGGCGGAGCCTTGGCGTAACGACCCTCGCGCTCGAGCATGGCGAACTGCTCGAGCGTCGTGATGCCGCCGCTCAACGGCGGCGGAACCGAGTGGATGACGTGATCGCCGAACGGCAGCTCGACCGTCTCGCGCCAAACGGGGCGGTAATCGCGCAGATTCTCGACCGTCAGATCGCCGCCGCTCTCGATGATTCCCTTGGACAGGGTCCGCGCGAGATCGCCGCCGTAGAACACGCCCGGCCCCTTGGTGCGGATCTGGCTGATCACGCTCGCGAGGTCGAGCTGGACCAGACTGTCGCCCTCCTTGAGGGGCGTGCCGTCGTCGCGCAGGAACAGGCGCGCGATGGACGGGTCCGAGAAGACCTTGCGCGGCGTGCGCGCGAGCTCGCGCGCAAACGCCCGCGACACCTTGTGACCGAGCCGGGCGAGCTCCTCGGCGGGGGCGAGCAGCCGCGACCACTGAAGAACGCCGTAGCGAGCCTGAAGGGCGAACATGGCGCGCACCGCCCCGGGCACCGCGACCGGACGCGCGGCGTCGACGCCGGCGGGGATCGACGGCTCGAAGGCGAGCGTGCGAACGACGCGCTCCTTCTGATCGAAAACCAGGCAGACCCCGCCGGCGCCGAGCGAAGAGGCGACCGGATAGGTCACCGCCGCCGTGAAGTAGAGCGCCACCGCCGCGTCCGCCGCGCTGCCCCCCGACGCGAGCACATCCCGGGCGGTGAGCACCGCGTGGGGCTCGTCGCCGACGATGCCGCCGAAATTGCCCTCGACCAGCTTTTCCGTCCGCAGGCTCTTTTCGCTCGCGCAGGCGGAGAGTAGCAGGAGCCCGACGACGACCAACAATTGACGCCAGCCCACGGCGTTACTACGTTCGAATAGGAGTTTCGATCTGATCATCATGATGAAAATGCGCCCGACCCATTTCACCGAGGTCCTTTTCCTGACCTTGGCGTTGACCTTTTCCCCGCTCCTCGCCGGTCCCGCCGAGGCGGCCCGGATCTCGCTGATCCGGGATGCGGAAATCGAAAATACCATCGAGACTTACGCCACGCCACTGTTCAAGGCGGCGGGATTGGATGCCGACGCGGTTCGGGTCCATATCGTCAACGATTCCTCTCTCAACGCCTTCGTCGCGGGGGGCATGAACCTGTTTCTCAATACCGGGCTCCTGCTCGCCGCCGAGACGCCGGGTCAGATCATCGGCGTGATCGCGCACGAGACCGGGCATATCGTGGGCGGCCATCTCGCGCGCACCGAGGAGGCGCTGCGCGGGGCGAGCACGCTGGCCATCCTGAGCTACATTCTCGGCGCCGCCGTGGTGGCCGCGGGCTCGGGCGCCGGCGCCGGCGCGGTCATCCTGGGCTCCCAGGGCGTGGCCCAGCAAACGATGCTCAACTACACCCGCACCCAGGAGCGCGCGGCCGATCAGTTCGCCGTCACGGTCCTCGACCGCACCCGTCAATCGGCCGAGGGACTCGCCCGCTTCCTCGAGGTTTTGTCGAACCAGGAGGCGCTTCTCAGCCTTCGCCAGGACCCCTATCTGCGCACCCACCCCCTGACCATCGAGCGGATCACCTTCATTCGCCACCATGTCGAAACCTCGCCCTATTCGGCCAACAAGCCGCCCGCCGAATGGGTCGCCGCATTCAAGCGCATGCAGGGCAAGCTCTTCGGTTTCCTCAAGCCGGCGGCGCAGACCTTCGCGCGCTACCCCGAAAGCGACCAGAGCGTCGAGGCGCGCTATGCCCGCGCGGTCGCGAACTTCCGGCGCGGTGATCTCGACGCCGGGCTGGTCGAGATCAACTCGCTGCTCGCCGAGTACCCCGACGATCCCTATTTTCACGAGCTCAAGGGACAAATGCTGTTCGAGAACGGCCATGTCGCCGAGGCGGTCGCGCCTTATCGCCGCGCGGTCGAGCTCGCGCCCGACATTCCGCTTCTGCGCGCCGGGCTCGCGCAGGTTCTGATCGAGACCGGCAAGAACGAGGCGCTCGCCGAGGCGGCCTCGAACCTCGAAACCGCGGTCCGCCGCGACCC
This sequence comes from uncultured Alphaproteobacteria bacterium, assembly GCA_964531525.1. GTDB lineage: Bacteria > Pseudomonadota > Alphaproteobacteria > JAAXGF01 > JAAXGF01 > CAYYWV01. Next base: position 18,844 of record CAZHDF010000010.1, read on the forward strand.
CCGCATGCCGCGCGCCTGGCGATTGCTGGCGATCGCCTACGGACGCACCGACAAGCCCGGCGCCTCGGCGCTGGCGAGCGCCGAATTCACCTTCCGCGTCGGGCGCTACGGCGACGCGGTCGCCTTCGCCAAGCGCGCGATCAAGCATCTTCCCGCGGGCTCGCCGGGCGAGTTGCGGGCCGAGGATATTCAGGGCGCCGCCAAGCTGGCGCTCAAGAAGAAGCACGAAAAGGGCTGAGAACCGGGTCGCCGACGCCACCTCCCCGAACACCCCGATGCGGAAAGGCCGAGCAATGGGCGAAGCGAAATACGTGCTGGCCATCGACCAGGGAACCACCTCGAGCCGCGCGATCCTGTTCGACCGCGACGCCCGTCCGGTCGCCATGGCGCAACGGGAGTTTCCCCAGTACTTCCCCGACGACGGCTGGGTCGAGCACGACGCCGAGGAGATCTGGACCTCGACCGTCTCGGTGGTCGAGGACGCGCTCTCCAAGGCCGGCGCGCGGGCCGACGAGATCGCGGCGATCGGCATCACCAATCAGCGCGAGACCACGGTTCTGTGGGAGCGCGAGACCGGGCGGGCGATCCACCGGGCGATCGTCTGGCAGGACCGACGCACGGCCGAGACCTGCGCCCGGCTGATCGCCGACGGCCATGGCGACATGATCCAGGCGCGCACCGGCCTGCTGGTCGATTCCTACTTTTCGGCGACCAAGCTCGCCTGGCTGCTCGACCACGTCCCCGAAGCCCGCGCCCGAGCCGAACGCGGCGAGCTCGCCTTCGGCACCGTCGACAGCTTCCTGTTGTGGCGGCTCACGGGCGGGCGGGTCCACGCCACCGACGCGACCAACGCGAGCCGGACGCTTCTGTTCGACATCCACCGCCAGGACTGGGACGACGATCTTCTCGCCCTGTTCGGCGTGCCGCGCGCGGTGCTGCCCGAGGTCCGCGATTCGAGCGCCGATTTCGGCGCGACCGACGTCGACCTTCTGGGCGCGGCGATCCCGATCGCGGGCATCGCGGGCGACCAGCAGGCGGCGACCGTGGGCCAGGCCTGCTTCGCGCCGGGCATGATCAAATCGACCTATGGGACCGGCTGTTTCGCGCTGATGAACACGGGCGAGACCGCGATTTCCTCGACCAACCGGTTGCTCGGCACCGTCGCCTATCGGCTCGACGGGCGGCCGACCTACGCCCTCGAAGGCAGCATCTTCGTCGCCGGAGCGGCGATCAAATGGCTGCGCGACCGGCTCGGCCTGATCGCCGAGGCGGGCGAGACCGCGACGCTCGCGGCCCAGGCCGCGCCCCAGCCGGGACTCTACCTCGTGCCCGCCTTCGTCGGCCTCGGCGCGCCCTATTGGGACGCGGGCGCGCGCGGCGCGATCCTCGGCATGACCCTCGACACCGGGCGGGCCGAGATCGCGCGCGCCGCGCTCGAAGCCAACGCCTATCAGACCCGCGATCTGCTCGACGCCATGGCCGCCGACGGCGCGCGCGCCTCGACCGCGCTCCGGGTCGACGGCGGGCTGGCGGTCAACGACTGGGCGATGCAGTTCCTCGCCGACATCGTCGGCCTGCCGGTCGAGCGCCCGAGCGTGACCGAGACGACGGCGCTGGGCGCGGCCTTTCTCGCCGGGCTCCGGGTGGGCTTCTACCCCTCGGTCGAGGCGCTGGCCCGGGCCTGGCGGTGCGAGCGCCGCTTCGAGCCCGCGATGAGCGCCGACGAGCGCGAGCGGCGCCACGCCGGCTGGCGCGCGGCCGTCGCCCGGGTGCGGAGCGGCTGATCCCGGCGGTTTCACAGTCTTTTCCGCGACCTCGCCCCGCGTCCTTGTTCCCATTGGGGCGTGGTGGCAAGATGGCGCCCTTCCGCGCCCCACGGGCGCCCGGCGACCGGAGGTTCCCTTGATCGCACGCATCACGGCGCGAGCCGTCTCTTTCGCCCTCGCCTTCGCTCTCGTCCTCGGCGTGCTCGGCGCCCCCCGGGCGATGGCCGAGCACCAGGCGGCGACGCCCGAGCAGAAGGTGCTCGAGGAAGCGATCGGCAAGTATCTGCGCGATCATCCCGAGGTCATCATCGAATCGCTCCAGATCTGGCAGGAGCGCCAGAAACTCGCCAAGAGGGATCGCGCGCGCGAGCTCGTTTCGGCGCATCGCGCGGCGATCTACGAGGACCCCAAGGCTCCGGTTCTGGGCAATCCCGACGGCGACGTGACGATCGTCGAGTTCTTCGATTACCGCTGCCCCTACTGCAAGCGGGTGCGCCCGCTGGTGATGAAGATCGTCGAGGAAGACCCGGGCGTGCGCGTGATCTTCAAGGAGTTTCCGATCCTGGGACCCGATTCGGTGGTCGCGGCGCGGGCGGCGATCGCCTCGCTCGACCAGGATCCGGAAAAGTACTTCCCCTTCCACGACGCGCTGATGGAAAGCCGCGCCCAACTCACCAAGTCGCGCATTCTCGACATGGCGCGCGAGGTCGGGCTCGACGCCGACAAGCTCGAGGCCGACATGAAGGCGGCCGAGGTCGATGCCGTGATCCTGCGCAACCGCCAGCTCGGCCAGGCGCTCGGGCTGACCGGCACGCCGTCCTTCATCATCGGCGGCGAGATCGTGCGCGGCGCGATCGACATGGAAACCCTGCGCGCGCTGGTGGCGCGCGCCCGCGAAAGCTAGGACATGATCGAACCGATCGTCGACCAGGGCGTCTTCGCCCCCGTTCTCACGCCCTTCAAGGCGGACCTCGCGCCCGACGCGGCGCGCTTCGTCGCCTTCTGCCGGCGGCTGATGAAGGAGGGCTGCAACGGTCTCGTGCTGTTCGGCACGACGAGCGAGGCCAACTCGCTTTCGCTGGACGAGCGCATGGCGCTCGCCGAGGCGGTGGTCGAGGACGGCATCGCGCCCGGAACGCTGATCGTCGGCACCGGGCTTTGCGCGATCCCCGACACGGTGCGGCTCACGCGCCACGCGGTCGAGCTGGGCTGCGCGGGCGTCTTGATGCTGCCGCCGTTCTACTACAAGGGCATGAGCGACGAGGGCCTGTTCCGCGCTTACGCCGAGGTGATCGAGCGGGTCGGCGACGCGCGGCTCAATGTCTACCTCTACCATATCCCGCAGGTCTCGAACGTGCCCCTCGGCCTCGATCTCGTCGGCCGCTTGATCGAGGCGTTCCCCGGCACCGTGGTCGGCATCAAGGACAGCTCGGGCGATTGGGACAACACCCTTGCGCTGATCACGCGGTTTCCCGGCTTCCGGGTCTTTCCCGGAAGCGAGGTCTTGATGCTCGCGGCGCTTCGCGAGGGCGCGGCGGGCTGCATCACCGCGACCGCCAACATCAACGCGGGCCCCATTCGGGCGCTGTTCGACACCTGGGACAACGACACCGCCGGCGACCTCCAGGCGCGCGTGACCGCGGTCCGCGAGGCGCTTCAGACCGCGCCCCTGGTGCCGGGCCTCAAGCGCGTGGTCGCGCGCGCGCTCGACGATTCCGATTGGGGCCGGGTGCGCCCGCCGTTCGTCAAGCTGGACGACGCGGCGACGGATGCGTTGATCGAGAAACTCGCCGCCGCCGGGTTCGAGCTCGCGGGCGCGCCCGCCTAAATCGAAGGGCTCGACGGGCCGAACTCGGGATAGGCGAGCATGCCGAGCTCGGCCTGATCGAGGCCCATGGCCTCCTCGGCGGCGTCGGGACGCAGGCCCACCGTCGCCTTGAGAATCAGCCACAGCGCCGTGCTCGCGGTCGCGACGAAGGCGCCGATCGCGGCCACGCCGAGCGCCTGGATCGCGAGGCTCGCCTCCGTATTGGTCAGCGGCACGACGAGGGTGCCCCAAATGCCGGCGCCGAGATGGACCGGGATCGCGCCGACCACGTCGTCGATCCGCCGGCGGTCGAGCAACGGCACGAGGACGAACACGATCCCGCCGCCGACCGCGCCGATCGCGATCGCCTCGCCGATCACGGGCGTGTCGGGGCCGGCGGTGATGCTGACCAGCCCGGCGAGCGCGCCGTTGAGCGCCATGGTGAGGTCGACCTTGCGGAAGACGAGCTGGCAAAGGATCGTCGCCGCGACCAGGCCGCCCGCCGCCGCCATGGTCGTGTTGGCGTATATATTGGCGATGGCGATCACGTCGGCGGCCGAGTTCATGGCAAGCTGCGAGCCGCCGTTGAAGCCGAGCCAGCCGAGCCACAGGACGAAGGTGCCGAGCGTGGCGAGCGGCAGCGACGAGCCCGGCATGGGATGGACGCGCCCATCCTCGCGGTACTTGCCGCGCCGCGCGCCGAGGATGATCGCCCCGGTCAGCGCCGCCCAGCCGCCGACCGAGTGGACGATGGTCGAGCCCGCGAAATCGGCGAAGCCGAGCTCGGAAAGCCAACCGCCGCCCCAGTGCCAGGCCCCGGCGATCGGGTAGATCAGCGCCGAGAGCACGGTCACGAAGGCCAGGAAGGGCCAGAGCTTGATCCGCTCGGCGAGCGCGCCCGAGACGATCGAGGCGGCGGTGGCGACGAACACCATCTGGAAGAACCAGTCCGACGCCGCCGCGTAGCCCGCGCCGAAATCGCCGCCGAGCGCCGCCGCGTCGTCCGCGCGCCAGACCGCGAAGGTTCCGATCCAGCCGCCGTCGACGCCTCGGTACATGAGCGCGTAGCCGACGACGTAGAAGGCGATCCCCGAAAGCGCGAACAGAACCACGTTCTTCAGCAGGATCGTCGCGACGCTCTTGCTGCGCACGAGGCCGGCCTCGAGCATCGCGAAGCCCGCCGCCATCCACAGCACCAAAAAGCCGTGAACCAGAAACGAGAAGCTGTTGAGGATGAAGCCGGTCTCGGCCGACACCTCGGCGCGCGCCGGCGCGGCCGCCAGAACGACGCCCGCCAGCAGCGCCGCGAGTCCCCCCGCTCTCCGAAAACGCCCGACGTTGCGAAAAACTGAACGCGCCATGCTTGCACTCCCTGATCGGTCCCGGTTCCCGGCGTCGTCGCCGTCTCCCGAACGCAATTCAAGAACCGTGCCAAGTGGAGGGTTTTCAGAATTCCCCGTAAAATCAAAAAATTGCGGCGCGTCCTTGGGATCGCGCCACATGAAAGTCCGATCGGAAATGCCTAGTTTTTAGGCAATACTATAAATTGCCTAATTCTTAGCCATTCCAGAACCCCTCGGCGCGTAGATCCGCGATCGTCGCCTCGATGCTCGCGCGCATGATCTCGACCATGCGGTCGATCTGCGTCTCGTCGATGGTAAGCGGCGGCGAGAACACGCAGAGGCTGCCCAGCGGCCGCAGGATCAGCCCGCGGTCCTGGCAATGGGCGTCGATGCGATAGCCGACCTTGGCCTCGGCCGGGAAGGGCGCGCGGGTTTCCTTGTCGGCCACGCATTCGATGCACCCCATGAGGTGACTGCCGCGCACGTCGCCGACGATCGGCAGCTCGACCAAGGCGCGCAGCTTCTCCTGCATGTAGGGGCCGACCTTGCGGACATGGCCGCAGATATCCTCGCGCTCGATGATTTCGATGTTCTTGAGCGCGGCGGCGCAGCTCACCGGATGGCCCGAGTAGGTGAAGCCGTTCGAAAACAGCGTTCCTTGCGCGTTCTCGTCCGAGATCTCGTCCATCAGGCGCTTCGAGACGATCGTCGCGCCGAGCGGCAGATAGCCCGAGGTCAGCCCCTTGGCGCAGGTGATGATGTCGGGGACGATGCCGAACACCGGCTCGGAGGCGAAGAAATGGCCGAGCCGACCGAATCCGGTCACCACCTCGTCCGAGATGTAGATAACGTCGTACTTGCGGCAGACCTCGAGCGTGCGCGCGTGATAGCCGGGCGGCGGCACGATCACGCCGCCCGAGGCGAGCACCGGTTCGGCGATGAAGGCGGCGACCCGCTCGGGCCCGATCTCGAGGATCTTGGCTTCGAGCTCGGCCGCCTTGGCGTCGCAGAACGCCTCGATCGTCATGCCCGCGGGCCGGCGGTAGGGGTTGGGCGCGCCGATGTGGTGAATCCAATCGACGATGAAGTCGAACCGGCCCCGGTCCTCGGGCTTGCCGCAGAGCGAGGCGGCGAGATAGGTCGAGCCGTGATAGGCCTGGTCGCGAGTGATCACGTGCTTTTTCTCGGGCCGCCCGGTCAGGTTGAAGTAGAGCTGGACGAAGCGGATCGCCGAATCGTTGGCGGTCGAGCCGCCGGTCGCGAAGAACACGGTGTCGAGGTCGCCCGGCGCGAGCGCCGCGAGCTTGGCGGCGAGCTCGGCGGCCGGCGGCGAGCCGAGGGCCCCGAACGGCGAGTAGTACGGCATCCGCCGGATCTGCTCGGCCACCGCCTCGGCCATCTCGTCGCGGCCGTAGCCGATGTTCACGCACCACATGCCGCCGATGCCATCGATGAAGCGCTCGCCGTCGGTGTCGCTGATGTAAATGTTGTCGGCCTCGGCGACGATCAGGGGCGCGTCCGCGCGCCGCGTCGCGAGGCTGGCCCAGGGGTGCAGGACATGCGCGCGGTCCTTGCGTTGCAGATCCTCGGTATCGTAGAGAAGATTTCTTGTCACGTCGCACCTGTCCGATGTCGCGTCCAAAGCCCGGGCGAGGCCGAGCCTAGACCGCCCGCGTGTCCCCGGCAAGCGGGGCGCGATTGGCCCCGACAAGGCGCGGCCCTATACTCGCCCGAAAAGCCGGGAGGATCGCCGTGACCGCCATCGCCGTCGACACCGCCGCGCGGGCCGCGCCGTGAGCGCGCGCCTCGCCCCCGAGTTGATCCTGCGCAACGGGCGCTTCGCGACCATGACGCCCGGCGAGGACGCGGATCCCGACCGGCCACCGCCCACGGCGCTCGCGGCCTTCGGCGGGCGGATCGTCGCGCTCGGCGCGGACGACGAGATCGATGCGCTCGGCGGCCCCGGCACCGAGGTCGTCGATCTCGGCGGGCGGCGCGCGATCCCGGGGATCGTGGATTCGCACTGCCACCCCGATTCCCACGCCATCATGCTCGCCAAGCAGCACGATCTCGGCTGGCCCGGCACGCGCTCGCTCGACGACTGCCTGGCGGCGATCGACCGGGCAACGCGCGAAAGCCCGGCCGATGCCTGGTTCGTCGGCTACCGCTACGACGACGTGAAGCTCGGCGCGGTGCCGACGCGCAAGATGCTCGACCGCGCGGGCAACGGCCGGCCGGTATTGGTCCAGCGCACCGACAGCCATATCGCCTATGTCAACAGCCGCGCGCTCGAGATCGTCGGCATCGGCGACGACACCCCCGACCCGCCGTTCGGGCGCATCGACCGCGACCCCGAGAGCGGCGCCATCACCGGGCTGATGCGCGAGACGGCGGCGCATATCTTCCGCAACCGGATCGCCGCCGAGAACACGGTCGAGGATTACGTCGACGCGCTGCCGAAGCTGTTCGAGCGCTTCGCGGCGCTCGGCATCACCTCGGTCCACAACTCGCTCACCGGCTCGAAGCCGATCGCCGCCTACCAGCGCCTCGCCGCCGAGGGCAGCCTGGTTCCGCGCGTCGGAATCATCGCCAACGGCTTCGAGGACGGGCTGATCGAGGCCTTGATCGCCGCCGGCATCCGCTCGGGCTTCGGGGACGAGCAACTGCGCCTGATCGGCGTCGAATGGTGCCCCGACTGCTCGACCAGCGGGCGCACGGCGGCCTATTACGAGCCCTATCTCGGCGCGCCGATCCCCGGCGAGCCCCAACCCAACACGGGCATGCTGCTGTACGACGCCGACGACCTCAAGCCGCGCGCCGTGGCCGCGCATACGGCCGGGCTCACGGTGATGATCGAGGGGATCGGCGACCGGGGCATCGACTTCGCGCTCGACGCGGTCGAGGCCTGCCTCGCCGCGCGGGCGGCCGAGGATCACCGCATCCGGATCGAGCACTGCTGCTACGTCACGCCGCCGATCGAGACGCGCATGAAGCGCCTCGGCGTGGTCTCGTCCTCGGCGACCGCCTTCATGCACGACCTCGGCGACGCCTATGTCGCGCATCGCGGGGCCGAGGCCATGGAGCGCATGTGGCCGCACCGCAGCCTGATCGACGCGGGCATTCCCGCCGCGGGCCACTCGGACGCGCCGGTCTGCGACCCCAACCCCTGGCGGGCGATCTGGTCGATGGTGACGCGCAAGACCGATTCGGGCCGCCCCATCGGCCCGGGCCAGAAGATCACCGTCCGCGAGGCGGTCGCGGCCTATACCCGGCTCGGCGCCTATCTCGGCCGCGAGGAAGGGATCAAGGGCAGCCTCGCGCCGGGCATGCTCGCCGACGTCGCCGTGCTCGACCGCGACGTGTTCGCGGTCCCCGACGACGAAATCCTGGGCACAGAAACCCTGCTCACCGTGATCGGCGGCGAGATCGTCCATCGCCGGATTTAATGCCTTCGGCCCGTCTCAGACCTTGTAGCGGTACTCCCTGCCCGGCTCGCGCTCGCAGTCGGGCGGGTAGCTCTTGCGCTTGTCGGCGTAGTAGCGCATCCGGTGGTCGCCGTCGGAGGCCCGGTTGTAGGTGACATAGAGCACCCGGCGCGGACTGTCGCTCGGATTGGGGGCCGAGCGGTGCGGCGCGTAACAATCGAAGAACACCGCATCGCCCGGCGCGGTCGGGCAAGGCGCGAATTCGACCCCTTCGAGATCGGCGTCGGTGAGTGGTTTCCAGTTTTCGCCCAACGGACCGCGCTTGTGGTGCCCGGCGGCGAGCTCGAGGCAGCCGTTCTCGGGCGTGGTCGGATCGATGCTCACCATCGCGGTGACGAACAGCGGCGCATAGACCTCCCAGCCCGCCTGAATGTCCTGATGGGGGTCGAACCCGCCGCCGCCGGGGAGCTTGAAGTTGATCTTCTCCTTGAACAGGACCGCAGGCTCGCCGAACAGCGCGCCGACCCGGCCCGCGAGCGCCTCGCTTTCGACAAGATCCGCAAAACCGGAGTGATAAGGGCAGAAGTTCTCGATCCGGTTGAGGATGCGCGCCCCCGGCTTCTTGAGGCTCTCGTCGAAGTACTTCCTCCACTTGCCCGGCGTCTCGGGCCAGGCCTGCACCTCTTCGGTCCAGGCGCGGATTTCGGCCATGGCGCGATCGTCGAACAATTCGCGCACCACGACGAAGCCGTCGCGGTCGTAAGCCTCCAGTTCCTCGCGCGAAAACAAATCCTTGCCGCTCACCGCTGTTCTCCGTCGGCGAATATCCGCACGGAGCATAGCGATCTGAACGAGCGGCGCGCAACGACCGACCGCTCGCGCGCGTTCACGACGCGCCCGATCACGCAAGCAGGCCGGCGTTGGCGTCGAGAAAATCCTCGAACGCCGCGATCAGGCCATCGCGCTCGGCCCGGGTCTGCGGAAGCGAGAGATTGATCATGCCGCGCCGCGCGACGTACTGTCCGCGCGCCAGCATGCCGAGGTGGAACAGCGCGCCCGCGCGCGGGTCCGCCGCCGCAGCGTCCTGCGGTTGCGCGATGGGGCCGGCGCAAAAATGCACCGTCATCATCGAGCCTCGCCCGGTCACCGTGATCGGGAGTGCGCGCGCCCGCGCCGCGCGCGAAAGACGGTCGCGCAGACCCTCGCCGGCGGCGTTGAGAACGCGCTGCGCCTCGGGCGTGAACGCGCGCTCGAGCCCGGCGAGCCCCGCGGCCATGGTCAAAACGTTGTTGTTGAAGGTGCCGGCGTGGGGCAGCGCGCCCGGGCGGCTTGGATCGAAGCGGTCCATGATCTCGGCGCGCCCGCCGAAGGCGCCGAAGGTCAGCCCGCCGCCCAGATACTTGCCGAGCGTGGTGAGGTCGGGGGTGAGGTCGAGCGCATCCTGCAAGCCGCCGGGGGCGAGGCGCGAGGTCATCACCTCGTCGAACACGAGAAGGATGCCGTGAGCGTCCGCCGCCGCGCGCAGGGAGGCGAGAAATTCGGGGGTTCCCGGGATGCAGCCCGACGCGCCCATCATGGGCTCGACGATGATGGCGGCGATCTCGCTCGCGTGGCGGTCGATCAGCGCGCGCGTCGCCGCGACGTCGTTGTAGGGCGCGAGCAGCCAGTCGAACGGCACGTTCAAGGGCGACCCCGCCCCGGCGAAGGTGAGCAGGCTGCCGTGATAGGCGCCCTCGAAGGCGAGAACGCGGGGCCTGCCGGTCACCGCGCGCGCGGTCGAGAGCGCGAGCAGGTTCGCCTCGGTGCCCGAGTTGCAGAACCGCACCCGCTCAAGCGACGGGATGCGCGCGCAGATCAAGGCCGCGAGCCGGGCCTCGATCTCGTTCGGACCGCCGAGCACGATCCCGCCTTCGAGCGCCTCGGCGATCGCCGCCCGGATCAAAGGGTGCGAATGGCCGTAGAGCCCGGCGGTGTACTCGCCCAGGAAATCGACGTATTCATGCCCGTCCGCGTCCCGGATCCGCGCGCCCGCGCCGCGCGCGATGGTCAGCGGAAAGGGCGGGTAATGCAGGACGGTCCGCGTGTTGCCGCCGGGAAACGCGGCGCGAGCGGCATCGAAGCGGGCGCGGCTTTCGGGATTCGCGGCGACGAAGGCGCGCTCGGCCTCGGCCAGCGCGGCGTCGAGATCGTTGTGACGCGAGGCGGCGTCCGACATGGTTTTCCCTCCCCCGAGGTTTCCGGCACCGTAGCGCAGCCGCGCGCGCGCCGCCACTGGCGAGACGGCGAAATATCTCCTACCCTCGCGCGGCGACGATAAAGCGTACGGGAGGGAACGATGCCCCAAAGGACCGCCGAGCGGGCCGGCGAAACGCCCCGCTTTCCTCATCTCTTCTCGCCGCTCGCGCTGCGCGGGACGGTCCTTCGCAACCGCATCTTCTCGACCGGGCACATGACCACCATGGTCACGGGCGGGCTGCCCAACGACGATCTCGTCGCCTATCACGAGGCCCGCGCGCGCGGCGGCGCCGGGCTGATCATCGTCGAGGTCGCGGCGATCCACGAAAGCGCGATCTTCACGGCCCACACGATCTCGGCGGTGGACGACCGCTGCATCCCCGGCTACCGCCGAATCGCCGAGGCCTGTCACGCCCATGACTGCAAGGTGTTCGGGCAGCTCTTTCACCCGGGACGCGAGATCATCGAATCGCTCGACGGCTCGACCCCGGTCTCGTACTCGGCCTCGGCGACGCCCAACGAGCGTTTCCACGTCATGCCGCTGCCGATGTCGCGCGCCATGATCGCCGAGGTGATCGAGGGCTACGGCGCGGCGGCGGGCCGCATGAAGGCGGCGGGCCTCGACGGGGTCGAGATCGTCGCGAGCCACGGTTATTTGCCGGCCCAGTTCCTAAACCCGCGCGTCAACACACGCGACGATGCCTATGGCGGATCGGACGAAAACCGGCTTCGCTTCCTGCGCGAGATCGGCGAGGCGATCCGGGGCGCGGTGGGCGGGGACTTCTGCATCGGCATGCGCATCTCGGGCGATGAGAAGAGCCACCAGGGCCTGACCCCCGACGAGGTGATCGCCGCCTGCGCCGCGCTCGACGACGACGGCGTGCTCGACTACTTCAACGTGATCGCGGGCTCGTCGTCGACGCTCGCGGGTTCGGTCCATATCGTGCCGCCGATGACGGTCGAGGGCGGTTATGTCGCGCCCTACGCGGCCGCCGTAAAGGCGCGGGTCTCGAAGCCGGTGCTCGTCGCCGGGCGCATCAACCAGCCCCAGATCGCCGAGCAGGTGCTGCGCTCGGGCCAGGCCGATCTGTGCGGCATGACGCGGGCCATGATCTGCGACCCCGAGATGGCAGACAAGGCGCGCGCCGGGCGGATCGACGATATCCGCGCCTGCATCGGCTGCAACCAGGCCTGCATCGGGCACATGATCATGGGCTACCCGATCTCCTGCATCCAGCATCCCGAGACCGGGCGCGAGCGGGGGCTCGGCGACTACGGCCCGGCGGCGCGGGCGCGCAAGGTTCTGGTCGCGGGCGGCGGGCCGGCGGGCATGAAGGCCGCGGCGGTGGCGGCGGCGCGCGGGCACGACGTCACGCTTTATGAGGCGGGCCCCCGGCTCGGCGGCCAGGCGCTTCTCGCCCAGCTTCTTCCCGGGCGCGCCGAGTTCGGCGGCATCGTCACCAACCTCGCCCGCGAGATGACGCTCGCCGGCGTGCGCGTGGTCTGCAACACGACGGTCGACGCCGACCTCGTCGCCCGCGAGGCCCCCGACGCGGTGATCGTCGCGACCGGCGCGAAGCCCCGCATGCCCGAGATCGAGGGCGCGGAGAACGCCCATGTGGTCGGGGCCTGGCAGGTGCTGAGCGACGAGGCCAACGTCGGCGCCTCGGTCGTGATCGCCGACTGGCGCTGCGACTGGATCGGCCTGGGGCTTGCCGAAAAGCTCGCCCGCGACGGCTGCCGGGTGCGGCTCTGCGTCAACGGCTACATGCCGGGCCAGACCATCCAGCAGTACGTGCGCGATAGCTGGATCGGGGTTCTCCACCGGCTCGGGGTCGAGATCCTACCCATGCTGCGTCTCTACGGGGTGGACGAGGACACGGTCTATCTTCAGCACACCACCAGCGGCGAGCCGGTGATCTGCGAGGACGCGGACACCCTGGTCGTCGCGCTCGGCCACGAGCGGGTGGCGTCGCTCGGCGACGCGCTCGCCGATTTCCCGGGCGAGGTCCATCTGATCGGCGACTGCCTAGCGCCCCGCACCGCCGAGGAAGCGGTGCTCGAAGGGCTCAAGGTCGCCCGCACGCTGTGAAAAAATGCCCGAGCATGCCGAGCCGATCGACCGCGCGCGCCTCCTGCCCGAGGCCGGGCTTCCCGATGCGGCGGCGCTGATCGCCGAGGGCCGCGCGCTCGCCGGGCGCATCACCGTCGGGCCGGCGCCCTTCCTCGCCGCCCATGGCGTCGCCTGCGAGGCCGACTACAAGCGCGCCCGGGCGGCGGAGGGTACGATCATGCTGCACGCCCAGGTCGGCTACCGCGACCCGGAAAAGAGCCGTCGCGCCTTCGCCGAGATTTACCAGCGGCTGGCGCGCGCCGACGTGCGGCTCGACCGCTACGGCATCTGCCTCGATTGGAGCATGGGCTACCCCGCCGCCGCGCGCCACGACCGGCCGCGCGGCACGGGGCTGATCCTGAAGACGCCCGAGGATTTCGCGGCCCTGACCGCCATGGCCCCGGTCGCGCCGCACTTCGGTGATTTCGTGATCGGCACCCCGGCCTCGGTCGAGAACACCGCCGCCGCGCTCGAAGCGGGCGCGACCGCGATCGGCAACCTCGGGCAGTACTTCACCTTCCGCATGCCCGAGTGGGACGACGACATCGGCACCACCGCCGAGACGGTCAAGGCGCTCGCCCTGATCGCCGCCCAGGGGATCGAGGTGATCGTCCATTCCAACCTCGACGACGGGTTCGCGGCGCTGTTCTCGGACCTCGCCTGCGCGCTCGGCGCGGCGTTGATCGAACGCCATGTCGTCGAGGGCCTGATCGGCGCGAACCTCGGCCATTGCTACGGCCATACCTTCACCGACCCGCTGACCCGGCTCGCGTTTCAATGCGCGCTCGCCCGGGTCTCGACCACGCCGGGGACCATGATCTACGGCAACACCACGGCCTACGGCGCGGATCGGGCGGCGAACTACGCGGCGCTCGGGCGCTATCTGCGCGTGGACATTCATGGCCAGCGAACGCGGCCCACGGGGCACGCGCTCAACCCGGTGCCGGTGAGCGAGGCCGAGCGCATCCCCGAGATCGACGAGATCGTGGACGCCCATCTCTTCGCCGCGCGCCTGATCGCCGAGGCGGACGACGCCCCGCCCTCCGACCTCGATCCCGAGGCGGTCGAGGCCACGGCCGCGCGCCTCGTCGAAGGGGGCGAGGCGTTTCGCGACCGGGTGCTCGCCGGGCTCGTCGAGGCGGGCATCGACACCGACGACGCATTCGTGCTGCTGCTCGCGCTGCGGCGCATCGGGGGCAAGCGGCTCGAGGCGCTGTTCGGCCCCGGCGCGCCCGACCCAAACGCCCCGCGCGGCCGCCGAGCGCTGGTGCGCGCGAGCGCCATGGACGGAATCGAGGGCGCGGCCGAGGCCGAAGTCGCGGCGCTCGACGGGCGCGAGCGCGCGCGGATCGCCGCTGCCGGCCTCGTTGCCTGCGTCGCCAGCACGGACGTGCACGAGTACGGCAAACTGCTGGTCGAGGCGGTGCTCGACCGCCTGGGCGTCGCGCGCATCGACGGCGGCGTGAGCAGCGACCCGGACGCGCTCGCCGAACGCGCGCGAAGCGGCGGCGCGGACTTCATCGCGCTCGGCACCTATAACGGCGTGGCGCTCGTCTATCTCGCGGCGCTCCGCGAGGCATTGGCGGCGCGAGGCCTCGATCCGCCCGTATTCATCGGCGGCAAGCTCAACCAGATCCCCGAGGCGAGCAACACGAGTCTCCCCATGGACGTGGGCGACGAGCTCGCCGCCATGGGCGCGATCGTCTGCCGCGAGATCGGCGACATGCTGCGCGCGCTCGCCGAAATCGCCGGGAGGCGCAAATGACGGAAACGACGGAAACCGGCCCGGTCGGCTTCATCGGGGTCGGCCATCTCGCGACTCATCTCGTCGAGGGGCTCGCGCGTGGCGCGCGGGCGCCCGCGATCCTGCTGTCCCCGCGCGGGGCCGAAGCCGCCGCCCGGCTCGCCGAGCGCTTCGGCGCGACGGTCGCCGCCGACAACCAGGCGGTCGCAGACGCCTGCGCCCTCGTGATCCTCGCGACGCCGCCGGGCGCGGCGGTCGCCGCCGCGCGCGCGGTGCGCTGGCGGGCGGAACAGGTCTTGGTTTCGGTCTGCGCGGGCGTTCCGCTCGCGCCCCTGGCCGAGGCCGTCCGTCCGGCGCGCGCGGTGCGCGCCATGCCGATCACCGCCGCCGCGCAAGGCGAGAGCCCGACGCCGATCTTTCCCCGCGACCCGGCGGTCGAGGCCTTGTTCGCGCGGCTCGGCCCGGTGCATCCCCTCGACGGCGAGGACGCCTTCGACGCGGCCGCGACCATCGCCACCTATTACGGCTGGGTGTTCGCGGTTATCGACGAGGCCATCCGCTGGGCCAAGGATGCGGGCCTGCCCGCCGATACCGCGCGCCTTCTGGTCGCCGAGACCACCCGCGCCGCCGCCGGCATGCTTGCCCAACGCCCGGACGAAAGCGCGGCCGCTCTCGCCGAGACCATCGCGAAGCCCGGTAGTTTCACCGGCCACGGCCTCGATCATTTACGCGAGCGCGGCGCGATCGACGCCTTCCGCGCGGCGCTCGAGGCGGTGCATGCGCGGCTCCACAAGGCCAACGACGGTTGATTCAGCCCGCCGGGACGACCCGGCACTCGACCTTGTGCTGGCGAAGTTCCTGGCAGAGCGCGCGCGCCCGGGCGGCGTCGGCGAGCGGGCCGGCGAGCAGGCGGTAATAGACCCCCTTCTCGGCCCCGAGATCGACCCGGGGGAAGCGCGCATCGAGCCCGCCGAGCAGCTTGCCGTAGGCCGCGCCGAGGCGCTTCCATTCGCGCTCCGCCGCCTCGCGGGTGCGGAACGAGGCGAGATGGACGGCGAAGCCTCCCGCGCCCGCCTTCGCGGCGACTTCGGGCGTCTCGCCGCCCGCGAGCCTGGCGAGCGCCGCCTTGGCCGCCGCCTCGCCCTTCTCTGCGGCGGCGCGCAACCAGCGTTCGGCGAGATCCCGGTCGGGGGCGATGCCCTCGCCTTCGAGATAGGCCATGCCGAGGCGGTATTGTGCGCGCGCCTCGCCCTGGGCCGCCGCCTTCTGGAACCAGCGCACGGCCTCGGTCGCGTCGCGCGCGAAGCCGAGCCCGGTGGCGAACATGAGGCCGATGCCGTACTGCGCCGCCGCCTCGCCCGCCCGCGCGGCGGGGCCCCATTCGGCGAGCGCGCCCGCGTAGTCCCCGGCGCGATAGGCGGCGAGGCCGGCGGCGAAATCGGCGCGCGCCGCCGGCACCGGGCCAAGAACCAGCAGCAAGGCGACCGCGAGGCCGCCCCAGCGCGAGGCTCCAAAGCGTGATGACGATGCGCCCATGGCCAAGGTTATCGCCCGAAACCGGTTGCGGAATGGTTGCGCGCGGAATGTCCCGGCGCGGGGCGGAAGCCTATCGCATCGCCGCCGCGACGCCAAACGCCCCCGCACAAGCGCCGAAAACGGGTCGATCCCGCGCTTGCGCGCGCCGGGGCGAGCGGCTACACACGGGCGAGCCTTTTCCGGAGCCCTCATGACCCAGCCCCGTCACGCGGCGCTCGCCGCAGATCTCCACCGCCTCGCCCTCGCCGCGGGCGAGACCATCATGGCCTATTACGCCGACGGCGTGACCACGCGGCGCAAGGCCGACGCCTCGCCCGTGACCGACGCCGACGAGGCCGCCGAGCGGATCATCCTCGCGGGTCTCGCCCGGCTCGATCCCGAGACCCCGGTGGTCGCCGAGGAAAGCGTGGCCGCCGGCCGGGTGCCCGAGGTCGCGGGGCGCGCCTTCTGGCTCGTCGATCCCCTCGACGGCACCAAGGAGTTCATCGGCCGGAACGGCGAGTTCACGGTCAATATCGCGCGCATCGAGGACGGACGCCCGGTTCTCGGCGTGGTCTACGCGCCCGCCATCGGCGTGAGCTACCTCGCCCACGACGGCCGCGCCTTCAGGATTCGCGACGGCGGCGCGCCCGAGTCGATCCACGCCCGCCCCGCGCCCGCCGCCGGCCTGGTCGCCGTGGTCAGCCGCTCGCACCGCTCGCCCGAGACCGACGCCTTTCTCGCCGACTTCGCGATCGCCGAGGAACGCTCGGCGGGTAGCTCGCTCAAGTTCTGCCTGGTGGCGGCGGGCGAGGCCGACCTCTACCCGCGTCTCGGCCGGACCATGGAATGGGACACCGCAGCGGGCCACGCCGTGGTCGCCGCCGCCGGCGGCAGCGTGCGCCGGCTCGACGGTAGTGACCTCGTTTACGGCAAGCCGGGCTTCGAGAACCCGCATTTCGTGGTGCGCGGCGGCGGGAATTGAGGCATGCGCGGCTTCGCCGCCGCGCCCACAATACGCTAGACTGAGGGTCCATACGGAATTCCGGATCGATCATGGCCGCCATCGCCGCAACGCCCGAGGAGATCGAACGCGCCGCGCGCGCGCTTCGCGACGGCCTGCTGGTCGCCTTTCCGACCGAGACGGTCTACGGCCTCGGGGCCGACGCCACCAACGCCGAGGCCATTGCCCGGGTGTTCGCCGCCAAGGGCCGCCCGGCGAGCAATCCGCTGATCGTTCACGTGACCGACGCCGAGGCCGCCGAGCGCGTGGCCGAAATGGACGCGCGCGCCCGCCGCCTCGCCGCGCGCTTCTGGCCCGGGCCGCTTACCCTGGTGCTGCGTCGGCGCGCCGAAGGCCGGATCGTCGCGGCGGTGAGCGCCGGGCTCGACACCATCGCGGTCCGAGTGCCGTCGCACCCCCTCGCCCGCGCGCTGCTCGCCGCGACCGACCGCCCGGTGGCGGCGCCGAGCGCCAACCCGTCGGGCCGCCTGAGCCCGACCACCGCCGCCCATGTGGCCGAGGCGCTCGGCGACCGGGTGGCGCAGATTCTCGATGCCGGCCGCTGTCCGGTGGGGGTCGAATCGACGGTCGTCGATCTCGCCGATCCGGGGCCCGCGCGATTGCTCCGCCCCGGCGGCATCGCGCGCGATGCGATCGAGGCGGAGATCGGCCCCCTCGCCGAGGCGACCGTCGCGACCGGCCCCGCGCGCTCGCCGGGCCTGCGCGCGAGCCATTACGCGCCGCGTCTTCCCCTGCGGCTCGGCGCGCGGCGTGCGCGCGCGGAAGAGGCGTTGCTCGCCTTCGGCGAGGAGGTGCCCGGCGGCGCGGCCGAGACCCTCAACCTGAGCCCGGCGGGCGATCTCGCCGAGGCCGCCGCCAATCTCTACGACATGCTGCACCGGCTCGACCGGCCCGAGTTCGCGGCCATCGCCGTCGCGCCGATCCCCGAGCAGGGCCTGGGGGCGGCGATCAACGACCGCCTGCGCCGCGCCGCCGCGCCGCGCGAGGCCGCCGGCGACGAGAACGCGGCCTAGGGCCATGACCGCAGCCGGCCACCGCCCCCCCTCGCCCGAGGCGCTCGCCCGGATCAAGGCGGCGGTCGGCCCCAAGGGCTGGATCGACGATCCGGCCGAGATGGCGCCCTATCTGGTCGAGCCGCGCGGGCGCTATCGCGCGCGCACGCCGCTGGTGGTCCGCCCGGCGAGCCGCGAGGAAGTCGCCGCCGTGGTCGCGATCTGTGCCAAGGAAAGAGTCGCCATCGTCCCCCAGGGCGGCAACACCGGGCTGGTCGGCGGCTCGATCCCCTTCGAGGCGGGCGCGGAAATCGTCCTGAGCCTCGCGCGCATGACGAAGATCCGCGCGGTCGACCCGGCCAACGACACCATCACGGTCGAGGCGGGCTGCCTGCTGGTCGACGTTCAGGCCGCCGCCGCCGCCGTCGACCGCCTGTTTCCCCTGAGCCTCGGCGCCGAGGGGAGCTGCCGGATCGGCGGCAACCTTTCGACCAACGCGGGCGGCACGGGGGTGCTGCGCTACGGCAGCGCGCGCGATCTCGCGCTCGGGCTCGAGGTGGTGCTCCCCGACGGCAGCCTGTGGGACGGGCTCAAGGGCCTGCGCAAGGACAACACCGGCTACGACCTCAAGCAGATCTTCCTGGGCGCGGAGGGAACGCTCGGCATCATCACCGCCGCCGTGCTCAAGCTGTTCCCGCGCCCGCGCGACGTGCAAACGGCGTTCGCGGGCGTGCCCTCGGTCGCGGCGGCGGTCGAGCTGTTCGCCCGCGCTCGCGCCGCCAGCGGCGAGGCGGTCAGCGCCTGCGAGATCATGCCGCGCATCGGCCTCGACTTCGTGCTGCGCCACATCCCCGACACTCGCGACCCGCTCGCCGGATCGCACGCCTATTACGTCTTGATCGAGCTTTCGGGCTTCGACCCCGCGGGCGGCTTGCGCGAGACCCTCGA
The DNA here is from genome assembly GCA_964531525.1 of uncultured Alphaproteobacteria bacterium. Taxonomy (GTDB): domain Bacteria; phylum Pseudomonadota; class Alphaproteobacteria; order JAAXGF01; family JAAXGF01; genus CAYYWV01. The sequence continues at coordinate 37,756 of CAZHDF010000010.1, forward strand.
GGACCTGCTCGGCGAGGCCCTCGATGCCGGCGTCGTCGAGGACGCGACCATCGCCGCCGACGCGGCCCAGGCCCAGGCGTTCTGGCGGCTGCGCGAGAGCCTGTCGGAGGCCCAGCGCCCCGAGGGCGGCAGCATCAAGCACGACATCGCGGTGCCGCTGTCGCGCGTCGCCGACTTCATCGCCGAGGCCGACGCCGCGGTCGCCGCCGCGCTGCCCGGCATCCGCCCGGTCGCCTTCGGCCATCTCGGCGACGGCAACATCCACTACAACCTGAGCCAGCCCCCGGGCATGGATCGCGACGCCTATCTCGCCCGCTGGGACGACTTCAACCGCATCGTCCACGACATCGCCATGCGGATGGGCGGCAGCTTCAGCGCCGAGCACGGCATCGGCCGGCTGCGGCGCGACGAGCTCGTCCACTACAAACCCGCGGTCGAGGTCGCGATGATGCGCCGGCTCAAGGCCGCCTTCGACCCCCAGGGGATCATGAACCCCGGCAAGATCGTGGAGGAAACGGTGGAATGACCGAGTATATCGCCCCGGTCCGCGACCTGCGTTTCGCCCTGTGCGAGCTCGACGGCTTCGAGAGATTGCGCGCGCTGCCCGCCTTCGCCGAGGCGACGCCCGAGCTGGTCGAGCAGGTGCTCGACGAGGCCGGGCGTCTCGCCGCGCGCGAGATCGCGCCGCTCAACCGGTCGGGCGACGAGGAAGGCGCGCATCTCGAGAACGGCGTCGTGCGCGCCGCCGAGGGCTTCGCCGAGGCCTATCGCCGCTTCGTCGAGGGCGGCTGGGCGGGGCTCGACCTCGACCCCGAGCACGGCGGCCAGGGGCTGCCCCGCGCGCTCGCCACCGCGACCGGCGAGATGTGGAATTCCGCCAACATGGCCTTCGCGCTCTGCCCGCTGCTGACCCACGGCGCGGCCGAGCTGATCAGCCGCCACGGCAGCGCCGAACAAAAGGCGCTTTACGGCGAAAAGCTGGTTTCGGGCGAATGGGCCGGAACCATGTGCATGACCGAGCCCCAGGCGGGGTCCGACGTGGGCGCGGCGCGCACCCGCGCGCTGCCCGAGGACGGGCATTACCGGCTTTCGGGCACCAAGATCTTCATCACCTACGGCGACCACGACATGGCCGAGAACATCGTCCATCTGGTGCTCGCCCGCACCCCCGGCGCGCCCGAGGGCGCGCGCGGGCTGTCGCTGTTCGTGGTGCCCAAGTTCCTGCCCGACGCCGACGGCCGGCCGGGGGCGCGCAACGATATCCGCACGGTCTCGATCGAGCACAAGCTCGGGGTGCGCGCGAGCCCCACCTGCACGCTCGCCTTCGGCGACGGCGAGGGCGCGATCGGCACCCTGATCGGCGAGGAGAACCGTGGCATCCAGGCCATGTTCACGATGATGAACAGCGCCCGGCTGGCGGTCGGGCTCCAGGGCGTGGCGATCGCCGAGCGGGCGTATCAGCAGGCGCTCGCCTTCGCCCGCGAGCGACGCCAGGGACGGCGGCTGGCCGACGGCGCGCCGGCGGTCATCATCGATCATCCCGACGTGCGCCGGATGCTGATGACCATGAAGGCGCATGTCGAGGCGATGCGCGCCCTGGCGCTGCGGGTGGCGATCGACATCGACCTCGCCGCCCATCACGACGACGCCGAGACCCGGGCGCGCCATCAGCGCCGCGTCGATCTCCTGATCCCGGTGGTCAAGGCCTATTGCAGCGATACCGGCTTCGCGGTCGCCTCGCTCGGCGTCCAGGTCCACGGCGGCATGGGCTATATCGAGGAAACCGGCGCCGCCCAGCACCTGCGAGACGCGCGCATCGCCATGATCTACGAGGGCACCAACGGCATCCAGGCGCTCGACCTGGCGGGGCGCAAGCTGCTGGGCGACAAGGGCGCGGCCGCGCGCGCCTATCTCGCCGACGTCGAAGCGCTCGAAGGACGGCTGGGAGAGGCCGGGCTCGACGCGATCCGCGCGCCGCTGGCCCGCGCCCGCGAGGCCCTCGCCCGGGCCTCGGACTGGCTGCTCGAGACCTGGCCCGGCGCGCCCGGCGACGCGGCGGCGGGGGCGAGCGATTATCTGCGGCTGTTCGGCCTCGTCGCCAGCGGCGCGATGATGGGCGAGAGCGCGCTCGCCGCCACTCGACGCCTCGCCGAGGGAGGCGCGGACGACGCCTTCTACCGCGCCAAGCTCGCGACCGCGCGCTTCCACGCCGCGACCATCCTGCCGGAGGCCACGGCGCTTCTCGACCCGATCCGGGCGGGATGCGCCGGGCTCGACGCCCTGGACTGAACGCCCGACTTGGAGTCTTTTCCACTTACGTGGAACCGCACCGGCCCGC
>CAZHDF010000011.1:0-2648 GCA_964531525.1 uncultured Alphaproteobacteria bacterium
CGCCGTGCTTTCGTAGGGTATCGACCGCCGTCATCATGCCGCCGAGAGGGTTGTTGACCTCGTGCGCCATGCCCGAGGCGAGCTTGCCGAGAAGCGCGATCTTTTCCTCTTCGGCGAGGCGTTGCGCGAGCAGTTCGCGCTCGTCGATCGCGGCGACCATGGCGTTGAAGCGACGAAACAGGGCGGCGAATTCCGGCCCCTGGCGCGCGATCTCGGCCGCGGCGATGGGCTCGGGGCTGCCGCCGCGAATATGCTCGATATGGGTGCCGAGCACCGAGACCGGCCGCAGCATGTAGCGGACGACGAGATAGCCCGCGACCGCGAACAAAAGCGTCAGGACGCTGTTGACCGTGACGAGCATGGCGAGAACGCTGCGCCGTTCGGCGATCTGCTCGGCGAGGTCGATCTCGGCGTAGATGGCGCCGAGGGGGACGTCGTCCGCCGTGATCTCGCGCCGGACCCAGGCGCGCGCGCGTGCCTCGTCGATCACCATGCCGCCGTTCGCGAGCCGCGCGACGAGCGTCGCCGGAACCGGCGTATCCACCGGAAAGCGTACCGGGTCGGAAGCTGCCAGAACGGTCCCGTCGGCCAAGGCGACGATGGTATAGCGCGCCTTCAGGCCCTCGTAATGGGCGTTCGCCCGGTCGAGCGCGTCGAACGCCTCCCAGATATCGCGCCGGACGAGTTGCGGCAGGATCGCGTTCGACAGCCCGTCGAGGTAGGCGCCCGCCAGCCGTTCGAGCTGGATCTTCTGGTTTTGCGCGAGACGCGAGAGGGCGACCTCGGAGATGATCATCGAGGCCAGAACCGTCAGGACGGCCACCAGAAGCGGCGCCTTCACATGAAGGGGCCAATGCAGGGGGTTGAGGCGCAGGCTCGTCATGCCTGCGCGCGGACCGAGGCGTACAGCCGCGCGATGCCGTCGAAAAGCGCCGGCCGGCCGGGAACGAATCCGTCGAGGTGGAGGGTTTCGAGTATCCGCCGGCCGAGCGGGTCCCGGGGCATGTCGATGAGCGCCCGGGAAATTGCGCGCGTGACCGCCTTGCCGCGCGCCGCCTTGTTGCAGGCGATCGGCGGGAAGCCCAGCCATTCCGAGCGGCGAATGATGCGGGTCCGGTCGGTGAGCCTGGGCTCGATCGTCTTGACGACCTCCCAGACATAGCCGTCGACGCTGCCGCCCTCGGCGAGCGCGGCGGCGACCGCCCGGATCACGTTGCGGTGCCCGTAGGTGAAGAAGCTGCGCTTGAAATAGGTCTCGGGACGTTCGCCGATCCCGGCGAGAAGCGCGCGGGTTACCAGGAAGCCCGAGTTGCTGTCGGGATCGGAGAAGGCGTGGACGGTTCCGCGCAGATCGGAGAAGGACCGGGCGTCCACCCGCTTGTTCACGATCAGATAGGACCGATAGAGCGGTTGCCCGTTGTAAAGGGGAACGGCGACCAGCGACAATCGGTCGCGGTACTGGATGTAGGGAAAGCCGCAGATCCAGGCCGCGTCGAGCTGGCCCGAAAGCAGCATCAGGGTGATTTCCTGATAGGTCCGGCGCTTGACCAGGCTCACGGGTCGGTCGAGCCGCGCGGATAGATAGCGTTCGAGATCCGTGAGCAGCCGGACATCTGAATCGAGAAAAACGGGGGTCAGCCCGAAAGTCACGCGCTCCGGTGTCGCGGCGCGCGCCAGGCGCGGCAGGACCAGCGCGCTCGCCCCGCCGGCGATGGCCTGCCGGCGCGTAAGACCGAACCCGGGCTCGCGCCCCTGTTCCGTCGGCGGTTTCATTGTTCTCCCTTCCCGGACGCGGGGTCGCGTCTGGTCGTTTCTTCTTCGTTCAAGGATACTCGACCTCCGCCGGCGAGACCAGCCGGCCGTGCCGCGCGCCGCGAAGGCTCTTGGGTTTCGCCCGCGCAGGCTTTACATGATGGGCATGAAAAGCGATGGCCGGCGACGCCGACGCCGTCCAGGGTTCCGGGTCGGGCGCATATGAACGAGGCCCGTGAACCATGCCGATTTCGAGAAACGTTTCCCGGCGTCCCATGAACGCTGTCGCCCTTGCCGTTCTGTTGTTCTCGGCGGTTGCCTTCGCGACGCCCGCCGCCGCCTGCGGCTGGGGCGGCGAGGACGATTACGACGAGGATATTCCCGTGGTCGTGGTCGGCCCCGACGGCAAGCCCATCACGGACGAGCAGGCCGGCGCGACGAATCCCGCCGGAGATGCCGTGGCGGCCAACCGGCTCGGCGATCGCTACCGCACGGGATCGGGCGTCCCCCGGGACGACGCGGTGGCGGTGCGGTGGTACCGGATCGCCGCCGAACGGGGGTATGCGCCCGCCCAGAACAATCTCGCCGCCATGTACGAGAAGGGTCTGGGCGTTCCCAAGGACGAGGCGAAAGCCGCCGAGTGGTTCCGGCGCGCGGCGGAGCAGGGCGAGAAGCACGCCCAGCACAGCCTCGGCGTCATGCTGCGCGACGGGCGCGGCGTCGCGCGCGATCCGGTCGAGGCGGCGAAGTGGATCCGAAAGGCCGCCGAGCAGGGCCATCTTTCGGCCATGGATGATCTCGCCGCCATGTACCGGGACGGTCTCGGCGTGCCGCGCGACAAGGTATCGGCCTACGCGTGGTGGTCGGTCGCCGCCGCTCGTGGCGACGCGACGGCG
>CAZHDF010000011.1:2748-39819 GCA_964531525.1 uncultured Alphaproteobacteria bacterium
CGGCGAAGGAGATGACCGCCGAGGAGATCGCCAAGGCCGAAAGACTCGCCCGGGCCTGGGCGCCGAAAAAGGGCGGCTGACAGCTCCGGCGCGGCGAACCGGCGCTTCCGTAACGCCGGGAGAGAATACTCTTGGCCGAAAGATCGGACGGGTGGAATCTCCCGATCCTGTAATCGGGAACAAGTACAGGATGCGCATCCAAAGAATTTCCGGATAGGAAAAAATCATTCATTAACTTTTTGTTAATTTTTTGCATATTTGATAGGAATTTTGTTTTTTCTTCAACGACCTATAAATATTGCTCTCTGAACAGAAAATACATCAAAAATAGGAAGAAAAACTGATCTAGGTTGGTGTAAGGGAATGGCGTCGGGGTGTGGAATTCATACCTGAGAAATAGGGTTAATGATTTCCACAGGACGGTCGCCATGGATGATACGACCCAAGGGCCCGCCGTCGATCGCCGATCCTTCCTCGAGAAGGTCGGCGGCGGCGCCGCGGGTGTCGCCGTGGCCGCCACGCTCCCGCGTTCTGCGCAAGCGGCGGTCGCCAAGACCGAGACGAAACCCCGATACGGCATGCTCATCGATCTCAGGCGGTGCATCGGATGCCACGCCTGCAGCGTCGCCTGCAAGTCCGAGTTCGACGTTCCCCTGGGATCGACGCGATCCTGGGTCGAATATATCGAGAAGGGAACCTATCCGAACGTCAGGCGGAGCTTCCTGCCCCGGCTGTGCAACCACTGCACCAACCCACCCTGCGTCGACGTCTGCCCGGCGGGCGCGACCTGGAAGCGCGAGGAGGACGGGATCGTCGTCGTCGACCCCGATCTCTGCATCGGTTGCGGCTACTGCGTCCTGGCTTGCCCTTACGACGCCCGGTTCATGAACCCGGTCACCAAGTCCGCCGACAAATGCGACTTCTGCCTCCACCGAGTCTCGCAGGGGCTGGTGCCGTCCTGCGTGAACACCTGCATGGCCGAGGCGCGGATCTTCGGCGATCTCAATGATCCCGAAAGCGAGATCTCCAAGAAGATCGCGACCAACCCGGTCACGGTTCTGCACCAGGAAATGGGCACCGAGCCCAACGTCTACTACATCGAGGCGGATCACACCGATCCGCGCATTCCGGGTGAGCGGGCCGAATACATTCGCGTCGAGACGCACCGGCGCAAGCAGGAAAGGACCTAGCCATGGCCGAAAATCTGGTTTGGGGGATGGTGGATATCACCTACATCTTCCTCGGTGGCCTGGGTGCTGGCGCATTCTTCATCAGCGCCCTTCTCGTCTTGCGCGGCAAGACCGACGAGGCGCGCTTCGCCGCCGCCCGCTACGGCGCCCTGATCGCGCCCATCGCCGCGATCGCCGGCGCGCTTCTCCTGCCGACCGAACTGGGGCACCCCTTCAGGGCTTGGCGCGTTTATCTGAATTTCGCCCATGGCTGGGAATCGCCCATGTTCTACGGCGCCTGGCTGTTGCTCCTGTTCATCGTGACGAGCTTCTTCTATGCGCTGACCTTCCTACCCAAGGACGCCGCGGTGGATGACCGAAGGCAAGGCGCGCGCAGGAAGCTGGCCTATACCGGGCTCGTGATCGGGTTCGCGCTCGCCCTCTATTATGGCGTTCTGCACGCGGCGATGCCGTCGCGGCCGTTCTGGAACACGCCGTTGCTTCCGCTGCTGTTCCTGTTCTCGGCCTATGCCACGGGGGTCGCCGGCGTCATCCTTCTGCGCGGGCTTCTGCACAAGAAGAGCGACGACCCCGAAGCCGAGAGCCAGTATCAGGCGAGCGGCTATCAGTTGCTGGCCTGGATCCTGACGCTGGCCGTCGGGCAGCTCGTGCTGCTCTTCCTGTTCATCGTCTTCGGCGCCGGACTCTCGGGCGTCAGCGTGCGGCAGGCGATTTCGGTCATCATGCCGGGCGGCGTGCTGGCGGTGGGCTTCTGGGCCTGGGTCGTCGTGGTGGGGCTCGTCATCCCCACCGTGATCGCGCTGATCTACATGGCGCCCCGGCTGTTCGGCGATCGCATGGCCGTCGTGCCCCGCGCCGCCGAGATCATCCTGCCCATCGCACTTCTGTTTGGCGGCTACATGCTCCGTTACGTGGTGGTCGTCGCCGGTCAGCTCACCGGACCGGTCGGAATCTAAGGAGGAATCGATGCTTAATCGTCGCAACTTCCTCAAGCTCGGCGCCGTCGCCGCCACTGCAACGGCGGTCGTCACGGGGACCGACGCCCTCACGCCGGCGCGTGGCGCGCTGGTCAAGGGGGGCAAGGACTTCTCGCCGCGCACCGGCAAGGAGCGTCAGGCCATTCCCAGCGCCTGCTGGCAATGTGTCAGCCGCTGCCCGATCATCGGCTATGTCGAGGACGGGCGCCTGGTCAAGATCGAGGGCCAACCGGCCTCGATCCGGACCGCGGGCAAGATTTGCGCCAAGTCGCAATCCGGCGTCAACCAGGTCTACGATCCCGACAGAATCCTCTTTCCGCTGCGGCGCGTGGGTAAGCGCGGCGAGGGCAAGTGGAAGCGGGTGAGCTGGGACGAGGCCCTGACCGAACTCGCCGGGCGGCTCAAGAAGCTGCGCGACGACGGCACGCCCGAGAAGTTCATGTTCCACTACGGCCGCATGAAGGCAAGCTCGAGCAAGCTCATCAAGAGCCTGTTCCTCGCCACCTACGGCACCAAGACGATCGGCAACCACACCTCGATCTGCGAGGGCGGCAAGTGGGTCGCCCAGGAGCTGACCTGGGGCAAGCACTACGACAACTGGGATTTCGATCACAGCAAGTACGTGCTCAACTTCGGCTCCAACGTCTGCGAGGCCCATACCAACCACGTCTCGGAGGCGCGGCGTCTCGTGAAGGCGCTGGCCGACAACCGGGCCAAGATGGTGACCTTCGACGTGCGGCTGTCCAACACCGCCGCCCGCTCGCACGAGTGGTACCCGGTCAAGTCGGGCACCGACATTGCGGTCGTGCTCGCCATGTGCAACGTGATCATGAGCGAGGACCTCTACCGCGGCGACGGCGAGGCGTTCCTGACCTTCTGCAAGGTCACGCCCAACCCGGATGCGACCACCGCCGAGAAGGTCGCCGCGCTCAAGCAGCACCTCGCGCAGTACACCCCCGAATGGGCGGAGGGCGTGAGCGGGGTTCCCGCCGAGGCCACCCGCCGGATCGCGCGCGAGTTCGCGACCACCAAGCCCGCCTGCGTGATCAGCTATCGCGGCGCCATCGCCCATTACTACGGCGCCGAGACCGAACGCGCGATCCAGATGCTGGCGGCGATCACCGGCAACATCGACAATCCCGGCGGCCGCTGCAAGGCGGTGGGGCCGAAATGGCGTTATCCCAAGGGTCCCAAGAAGCCCAAGGCGCGCAAGCTCGAGATCCTCAACGGCTTCCCGGGACAGGTTGCCCTGCCGAACCATCACGTCAGCAACCAGATCTTCAACATGATCCGGGACGGGAGCGCGGGACGCCCCGAGATCTACATGTGGTACTGCTATCAGCCGGTCTATTCGAACGGCGATTGCAAGGCCAACGAGGCGTTGCTCAAGGACGAGAAGATGATCCCGTTCACGGTGGCGATCAGTCCGTTCTATGACGAATCGTCCTCGCTCGCCGACATGATCCTTCCCGATACCACCTATCTCGAGCGCTGGGATTGGGAGGACATGGTCTCGCCGACGCAGACCCCCGAGTACTACATGCGCCAGCCGACCGTGAAGCCGCTGGGCGAGGTCCGCAACTTCGCCGACGTGGTCTGCGAGCTCGCCAAGCGCATGGGCTTCCCGCTGGGCGTCGACTCGATCGAGGAGTTCGTCCGCAAGTCCTGCGAGCTGACGCCCGAAATCAAGGCCGTCGGCGGCTTCGACTACATGCGCACCCATGGCGTCTGGCACGACCCGAAGGCCAAGCCGCGCTACTTCTCCTACATGAAGGAGGTGAAGGCGGAGGCGCTCGCCAAGGACACCGTCATCCTCGACGAGGCGACAGGCGTCTACTGGGATTGGAAGAAGGCCAAGCTCAAGAGCGCGGACGAGGCTCGCGCCAAGGGCTATCAAGGCACGAAGCACGCCTACAAGGGCTATGTCGGCCAACGCATCGGCGACAAGGTCTATGCCGGGTTCAAACCCGATAAGGTGAACAAGTCCGGCTATTTCGAGCTCTATTCGGAGATCATGAAGGGGAAGGGCTTCGAGCCGATGCCGAGCTATTCGCCGATCCCCGAGCATGCCGAGATGGCGGCCGACCAGCTCGTGCTGACGACCTACAAGCTCAACGTGCAGACCCACTCGCGGACCCAGAACTGCAAGTGGCTCACCGAGATCTATCACGAGAATCCGGCCTGGATTAACCCGGCCACCGCGGCCGGGCACGGGATCGGCGATGGCGACCGGATCAAGGTGGTTTCGAAGGTCGGCGAGATCGAGACGACCGCTCGCGTGACCCCGGCGATCGCGCCGGGCACCATCGGGATTTCGATGCACTGCGGGCACTGGCAGTACGGGCGCTATGCCTCGGGCAAGCGCTCGCCCTTCGCCACCGACGACGGCCGCGAGAACGGCGAGATCTGGTGGCACGACAAGCACGGCGAGCATCCCAACTGGGTCATCCCGAACTGGCCCGATCCGATCAGCGGCGAACAACGCTGGATGGATACGGTGGTCACGGTGACCAAGGTCGCCGGCGCATGACCGAAGGCGCCAAGGCGCCCGAGACCGAGGCGGCCGGAAGCGCCGTGGACAAGGCGAATGTCTACGGGCTTCTGGCCGCGGTCTTTCGGCGCGAGCTGAGCGTCGAGTTTCTGGGCGAGCTACGCCAGCCGGCGCTCGTCGCGGCGCTTGCCGAGACGGGCGTCGCGCTCGACCGGGATTTTCTCGAAGGGCCGGTCGACGAGGTTCTCGACGAGCATGCGGTCGCCTATACGGCATTGTTCATCGGGCCGGGCAAGCACGTGCCGCCCTATGCCTCGGTTCACCTGCCCGAGGGAGGCGGCGCGCTTTGGGGGCCGCCGACCGTCTGGGCCAAGAAGTTCATCGAGGAAACCGGCTTCGAGTATTCGGAGGACTACCACGACCTGCCCGACCATGTTTCGGTCGAGCTCGAGGTCATGCGGCACCTGTGGGCGCGCGAGGCCGAGGCGCTCGGGGACGGCGACGAGGAGACGGTCGCCTGGTGCCGCGCCCGCCGCGCGACCTTTCTCGCCGACCACCTCGCGCGCTGGGCCCCCGCGTTCTGCGAGAGGGTCGCGAAGGAATCGCCCTGCGCCTTCTACCGCGAGATGGCGGGGCTTCTCGACGCCGTGATCGCGTCCGAGAATGCGTCCGCGCTCCGGGAGCGGAACTGACCCGAAAAGAGCGCGGTCCTCTTCCTACCCTTCCTACCCGAGAACCGAGAAACTGCTGTCGGGGTTGACCTCGCGGCGGCGCGAATAGAAGCCGAGGCTCACGGTCCGGTCGATGTGGCGGAGATGGAAATCGACCGGCTCGGCGTCGTGGTCGCGTCCGGCCTCGCAGGCCGTGATCAGATCGGCCATCATCTCGCCGACGATCGGCGCGTTCTTGAACTGGTTTCCGCTGGTGCCGACGGCCATGTAGAAGCCCGGGAGATCCGACTTGTCGTAGATCGGAATCCAGTCGTCGGAGACGTCGTAAAGGTCCACGAGTCCCTTGCCGCGCGACGGCACGCCGAGCGCGGGCATCCGCTGCGCCAGCCGCATGACCTGGACCCGCCACTGGTCGGTGAAATCGCGGTTGAAGTCGTCCGGATCGACCCATTGGCGCTCGTCGCAGGGGGGGTCCTCGCTACCGATCAGAATGTGGTTGCCGGTCTCGGGGCGGATATAGACCCCGATCTCGCCGTCGGAGAACACGAAGCCCTTGTGCTCGTAGTCGAACCCGCCGGGCGAGGGCACGTGGCAGACCTCGTGGCGCAGCGCCCGGGTCTTGACGTTCATGCCGTCCTCGACCCCGGCCAGGCGATTGACCTTGAACGAATGCGGCCCGGCGACGTTGACCACGACCGGGGTGTCCAGCTCCTCGCCGCCGTCGAGCGTCACGCCGACCACCCGGCCGCCCGCCCGGCGGATCGCGGTGACCGCGGCGTTGAAGCGGAAGCTCGCCCCGGCGGCCTCGGCCGCGCGTTGCAGGTTGTGCGTGGCGAGCTGCGGGTCGCTGACGTAGCCGCCGTCGGGGAAGAAGACGCCGCCGGGCAGCGGACCTCCCGCCGGCCGGCCGAAGTCGGGATCGTCGACCGGCTTGACCTCGCCAAAGCTGTCGAGGACCACCATCGGCAGCCGTTCCAGCACCTGCTCGGCGCTCCAATGCTCGTAGGGACAGCCGATCTTGTCCATCAGCGCGACGGTCGGCTCCAGGAACTTGTTTCCCGGCGACTTGAGGCGCAGGCAGCCGCAGTCGATGTAACGCGCGAGACCGCGCTCGTCCTCGACGCCGAGGAAGTCGGCCCAGTCGCGCCAGTAGAAATGGCTTTCCCAGCCGAGCGCCGAGCCGTCGACCGTCGAGTAATAGGGACGGATGATGGCGCAAGACCCCGAGGTCGAGCCGTAGCCGGCGGCCGGCAGCCTGTCGACCCCCAGCACCTTGAGGCCCTTGCGCGCCAGTCCAAGGGCGATGGCGGCGCCGATCACGCCGGCGCCGATCACGATCGCATCATAGTTTCGAGCCATGCGTCCCATACCTTCGAAAAGGGCCGGGCGATCCCTCCTCGAGCGGATAGCGCCGTGGCCTCGTCAGCACCGAAGATCGCCCGAGGGGGCGACCGGACCGCGAGATTAGAGCAATTTCCGCGTCTGGGAAATCTTATCGATTCACGCCGAGAGGACCGCTTTCGATCTTGGGGATTGGAGATTGTTGAAACAGCCGAACGGCTATTGCCTGGTCAATGCCAACTTATCTCCGAGGGAGACAAGCAAGGCACCCGGGGTGCGATCCATTCCTTCGAAAAGGGCCGGCCCCGCTCCCGGACGGGAGCGGGGCGGCGATTCCAATCGCTTTCGGCCTAATCGCTTTCGGAAGACGTTTCCTGGTGCGTGGTAAGGCTCGACAAATCGGATTCGGAGAATTTCTTCTGTTCTTGGGGGTCGTGGGCGAAGGCGATGATATCGGCGAGTTCCTGGCCGTCGAGCTCGATCTGATGGCCGAGCTCCTCGTTCTGCATGGCGATCATCGCCTCGGCTCCGCGCCACATCCGGGCCGCGAAGTCGAAGGGGTTCATGAAGCGGCCCGGCATCGTCGAGACGCCGAGTGGCGGCGCGTCCTCGCCGCCCACGCCGTTGATCGAATGGCAGGCGGCGCAACCCTTGCTCGTGAAAAGCTTCCGCCCTCGCGCCGGGTTCATCGCCGGCAGAGCCAGCATGAGACCCGCCGGCTGGTCGGCGGCGGCCTCCTGGCCGTTCTGGTCCGAGGCCATGCCGTGCGACATGCCGTCGGACGCCCGCGAGCCCGGCGCGGCGAAAGCGACCAGGCCGCCGATCGCGAGGACGACGATCGCGCCCGCCATCAGGGCGCGTATTCCCGATTTTCTCTCGTTCCGATAGCTGTTCATCCGGCGGTGCTCCTTTGCTTCGGGCTAGTTCCGGGCCGATTCCCGGCAGGCTCGACGCAGTCCTTCGGATCGCTGCTACCTTGCGGCGCCGCATCCGTCTCGTCCGTTGGGGAGGAAACTAATCGACCCTCGGCGCGCGCGCCATGCGGTCAATTGTCGCACCCGCGCCCAATGAGTCGCGCGGGCGGAACCGAAATTAACCCTATCGGGGCGAGTGCTTAGCGAGGATTCGTTGCAGGGTGCGGCGATGGAGCTTCAGCCGTCGGGCGGTCTCCGAGACGTTTCGGTCGCAAAGCTCGTAGACCCGTTGAATATGCTCCCACCGCAAGCGGTCGACCGACATGGGTCGGCTGGGCGGCGGCGGCTTCGGCTTGCCGACCGCCATCAGGGCGGTTTCGATATCGTCGGCATCCGCGGGCTTGGCGAGATAGTCGACCGCCCCGGCCTTGATCGCGGCGACCGCCGAGGCGATGTTCCCGTACCCGGTGAGCACGACGATCCGCATGTCCGGACGCCGCTCGCGCAGCGCGGGCACGATATCGAGTCCATAGCCGTCCTCGAGGCGCAAATCGATGACGGCGAAGGCCGGCGTCGATCGTTCGACGGCGGCGACGGCCTCCGACAACCCCGCCGCCGTCGTGACCTCGAACCCCCGGCTCTCCATGGCGCGCGCGAGGCGATTGCGAAACGGCTGGTCGTCATCGACGATCAGAAGGCTGCGCTCCTCGCCGGCGGGGGGCTTGTCGGGATTTTCGCCGGTCATTGGCGGGCGTCGGTCGGCGGCGGGTCGTCGTCCTCGACGATCCGCGGGGGATCGACGAGCAGCGCGCGCGGCCAGGCGACGACGATTCGCGCGCCGCCCCCCTTGCGGTTGCCGAACTGGACCGTGGCGCCGGTTCGTTCCAGAAGCGTCTTGGCGATGAACACGCCGAGGCCCATGCCCCCGGAGTCTCGGCGGGTCGAGACATAGGGCTCGCCGAGAGCGCCGAGAATGCCGCGCGCGAATCCCGGGCCGTCGTCGGCGATCTCGACGGTAACCTCCCGGTCCGTCCAGCCGATCGCGATGGAAACCCGCGCGCGGGCGAAATCCATGGCGTTTTCGATCAGGTTTTCGAGGCCGTGGATGATCTCGAGACTGTGGGGAACGATCGGCTGGCGAACGGCCGATGCGTCTTTTTCCCTTGGCGCGTCTTTTTCCCCGGACTCCCGGGCCGTTTCCTCCGCCGGTCCGGAGGTGCGCTCGACCGTGACCTCGATGGCCTTGCGCGGGTGGCCGCGCCGCGCCGTATCCACCGCCAGCTCCACCAGGGTGGCGAAGGGCAGGCGGTGGAGGGAAAGATCGGTCCCGTCCTCCGAGCGTAGGGTCAGCCGGGCGAGAATGTCCCGGCAACGTTCCGACTGGCTGATCAGAAGCCTGAGATCGTCGGCGAACGGGCAGTCCTCGGGAAGTTCCCGCTTAAGCTCCTTGGCGACCAGCGTGATCGTCCCGAGCGGCGTTCCGAGCTCGTGGGCGGCGGCGGCGGCCAGGCCGCCGACCGCGGAGAGGCGTTGCTCGCGCGCGAGCACCATCTGGGTTTCCGTCAGGGCATTGAACATGCGCCGTCCTTCCTCGGCCACGCGAAAGACGTTGACGGAAAAGAACATCATCGCGACCACGAGCGCGCTCCAAATGCCGAACACGTAGATGTGGGAAATGGGATGCTTTCCGCCCGGCCACGGCAGCGGCTGGTGAAAGAACACCAGCACGGAGACGCAGATCAGAAGCATCCCGACCAGCATGATGGTGGTCCGCTTGCTGAGGACCGTGGCCGAGATCATCGCCGGCCCGAGCATCAGGAACGAAAACGGGTTGTGCAGCCCGCCGGTGAGAAACAGAAGAACCGCGAGCTGGAGGGTGTCGTAGGCGAGGTAGAGCGCCGCCTCGTTGTCGCTCAGCCGCTTCGAGGCCGGATAGCGCAAGGTGACGTAGACGTTCAGCAACGCCGAGGCGCCGACCGCGGCAAACGTGAGCAACAGGGAAAAGTCGTAGCGCAGCACGAAACCGACGGACAGGATCGTCGTCGTTTGCCCGGTAATCGCGATCCACCGAAACAGCACCAGGGTCCGCAAGAGGACGCGCCCGGTGGGGGCGGCCGCTAGGGAGCCGCCCGGCGAAGCGAGGATCGCGGAACTCTCGGGCCCCATCGTCTCGGCTTTCGATTGGACGGCCATTCGATGCGCCTCGTGCCATTCGACCCGGCGCGTCCCGCCGGATCGCTCCAAGACTAAAGCATATCTTTTTCGAAATGAATCGGCACCGGCCTCCCCGGCGCCCGAATCGCGGGTGCGACAATTCGTCGCATGGTGCCCGCGATTGTCGCTCGCTACACAAGTCCCGCCAAGGGCCCCATCCGCAATGTGGAACATAAGGAAGGGGAAAATGTGATGACCGAAAAACTCGGACGAGCGTCCGTGGCATTCGCGGCCGCGGCGATAGCGACGACGATCGCGGCGGGATTGCCCACGCGCGCGTCGGCGCAGAGCGATGAAAACCTGCGCCGAAGGATCGAGGTCATGGAGCAGCAGCTCCAGGACATGAAAGGCATGGCCAAGCAGCTTGAGACGCTCAAGCAGGAGCTGGCGAAGACCCAAAAGAAGGCCTCGAGGGCGGCCAAGGCGGCGTCCGCCGAGGATACCCGGGCGATCAAATGGCATCTGGCCGGGTTCGGAACCGCCAATTACACCGCGACCAACGCCAGCGGTGAAAACAATTCGTTCGGTTCCGGCAACTTCAATCCGATTTTCCTGCTCGGCTACAAGGATCTTCTTCTTTGGGAGAGCGAACTTGAATTTTCCACGACCACCGATGGGGACACCAAGACCGAGCTCGAATTCTCCAACGCCAATTTGATGGCAACCGACTGGTTGACCTTGACGGTCGGGAAGTTTCTGAGCCCGATCGGCGATTTCCAGCAGCATCTTCATCCGACCTGGATCAACAAGCTCCCCGATCGTCCGGCGGGCTTCGTCGAGGACGGCGGAAACGAGCCGCTGTCCGAGGTCGGCGTCATGGCGCGCGGCGCGTTTCCCGTCGGCTCGATGACGCTCGATTACGCGGTCTTCGCCGGCAACGGCCCGCGCCTCGCCGACACGGCCGACGGCGGCGTCAGAATGGAGGGCTTCGGCGGCGACGACAACGGCAACAAGGCGTTCGGCGGCCGGATCGGGCTGCGTCCCTTGCCGTATCTTTCGATCGGCGTTTCCGGAATGCGCTCCCGGATCAAGGGCAACGCCGGAAGCGGCGGTTCCGTGAGCCAGGGCGATTACGACGTCGAGGACATCGACGCCGCGTTCACGAAGGGAAATTGGGATATCCGCGGCGAGTATATCCGCAGCCATCTCGATAGCCTGACGACCGCGCTCGACCCGACCTCGGCGCCGGTCCTGATCCCGGCGACCACCTGGCATAGCTGGTACGCGCAAGCGGCGTACAGGCTGGCAGGCGTCACGGACAACGCCGTGCTTCGCAACGTCGAGCCGGTCGTCCGCTACTCGCAATTCGACGTGAGCGGGCTCAGCGATTTCGAACAGAACGAGGAAGACCGTTTGAGCGTCGGGCTCGATTACTGGTTCGCGCCGTCGATCGTGACCAAGATCGCCTACGAGAACCGCGATTTCAGCAATAAGCCGAACGAGGATCTCGTCCGCATCCAGTTGGCCTTCGGCTTTTGAGGGAGCGACAGATCATGAAACGAACCAAGATCGTCAGAAATCTCCTGGTTGTCGCCTACGCGATGGCGGGCGTGGCCCTCGTCTCGCCGATGCCCGGCGCGGCGCAGACGGCGCAGGCGGCGAACAATGCGACGCCCAGCCCCCTTCAGATCGCTCAAGGGGCGAAGGCATGGTCGGAGAATTGCGGTCGTTGCCATAATTTCCGCGACCCCAAGGAATTCTCCGACAAGAACTGGGACGTCATCGTGACCCACATGCGCACGATCGCCCCCTTGCCCGGCCAGGCCGCCCGCGAAATCAAGGCCTTCCTGAAGGCAAGCAACTAGCCGACCCGGCCCCGGGCGCGTTACGGGAACGGCGTCGCCATGGGGGGTGGAAGGGGGTCGTCGGTTCGAGGACGGCCCCCTTTCTTTCCTTGTTTTTGTATTTCGAGGAGTCGCGAAACAATGATTGGACGAGAACACCGGAACGCTTTCCCCAGGCTCGGCACCTTCGCTCTCGGCATCCTGCTGGCGATGGGGGTGAGCGCGCAAGCCCTGGCCAATTGCGGCTATAGCGAGGGCGACGCCAAGGCGGGCGACGCCGTCTTCCACCAGACCTGCGTGGCCTGCCATGGCGAGGATGGCCGGGGCGCGGTTCCCGGGGCGCCCGATTTCACGAAGAAGGGCGGCCCGCTTTCGAAGTCGCACGCGGTGCTCACCGAGCATATCAAGAACGGTTTCCAGGAGCCTGGCGCGCCGCTCGCGATGCCGCCGGACGGAGGAAATCCGGACCTGACCGATCAGGACATCAAGAACGTCCACGCCTACCTGCACGCGAAATTCGGCTGCGGGAGCTGATTGGATCCAGGGTTCGCGGCGACGCGCGCGCCGCGAGCCCTGGCATCGGCGCCAAGTCTCAGACGTCGTCGGTGAAATCGACCGGGTTATGGGCGCGTCGGGTCACCTCGAGGCGGAAGATGTCGGGGCGGGCGTAGTGCCCCGCGATGTCGAGCGAGCGGCGGGCGTCGCGCGCCGCCGCGACGTCGATCTCGGCCAACAGCGTTCCCTTCTCGCGGGTCATGGGACCGGCGATCGGGCCGCCGAAGGGCTTGATGACCACCGCGTCGCCGTCGCAGATCCATTCGTCCTCGCGAGGGAACAGCGCGTCGCGGTGCGGCAGGTCCCCGGGAATGTCCGAGGCCTGAAGCGCGGTCGCCGTTCCTATCACCCAGCAGCCGCCCTCGCGCGCGATGTGGCGCAGGGTCGCGAGCCAGCCCTCGCCCGTGTCCCAGGTCGGGGCGACATAGATCTCGATATTCTGGGCGTAGAGGGCGTAGCGCGCGAGCGGCATGTAGTTCTCCCAGCAGATCAGGCCGCCGATCCGCCCCACCGGCGTCTCAACGACCCGAAGCCCGCTCGCGTCCCCGCGCCCCCAGACCATCCGTTCCGGATTGGTCGGGATCAGCTTGCGATGACGGTTGAGGATCGCGCCGTCGGGGCCGATCACGACGAGCGTGTTGAACAGCGTGCTGCCGCTGAACTCGCGGTCGATCTCGTTGAGCCCGCAGACCACCGTCACCTCGGCCTCGGCCGCCGCGTCGCAAAGGGGTCGCAACCCGCCGCCCGCGAGATCGACGGCGTTCTCCCGCAGCCGCGCGTGAAGCGCGCTCGAGGCCGCCATGTCGCCGCCGGGCCGCAGGCGCCAGATCCAGGTCGGATAGCCCGGCAGATAAGTTTCGGGAAAGACCACCAATCGCACGCCTTGGGCGGCGGCCGCCTTCACGTCCTCGATCGCGCCCGCCATGGTGGCTTCGAGGTCGCAAAGGACCGGCGGCTTCTGGATGACGGCAACCTTGACGTCCATGTAATTCCCCTTGTTTGCGCGGCTCGCTTCGAGCGCCCAGGCTTTTATTGATATCACGTCGCAATCGGCCGGTGAATTCGGAACCGGCGTTCGCCGCGATCCGCTTGCCGCGCCCCGCCGTTCCGCCCTAGGCTTCGAGTGCATTACGGGAGCGTTGTGACGGCGGAGCGAGGAATGCGTGACAGGACGACCCACGGGCCCGACGGCCGACCCCGGGCGCGCGGCCTCGGGCTGCCGTTCGACGGGACGCCCGGGCCGTGCAACGCCATCACCGACGTCGCCGGCGTCGAGGTCGGCTATTGCACGCTGATCGAGGGGGACGGGGCGCTTCGCGTCGGCCGGGGACCGGTGCGCACCGGCGTGACGGCGATTCATCCGCGCGGGCGCGCGCATCCGTTCGACGCGGTCTGGGCGGGGCGCTTCTCGCTCAACGGAAACGGCGAGATGACCGGCGTTCACTGGATCGACGAGGCCGGGTATTTCCAGGGCCCCGTGGTCGTCACCAACACCCATGACGTCGGCATGGCGCATCACGGGGCCATCCGCTGGCTGACCGGCCACGCGGGCTACGACGCGGCCGGAACGCCGTGGCTCCTGCCGGTGGTGGCCGAGACCTGCGATGCCCTGCTCAACGACATGAACGGCCTGCACGTGAGCGAGGTGCATGTCCGCGAGGCGCTCGAAACCGCGGCGCCGGGCCCGCTACGCGAGGGCAACGTCGGCGGCGGCACCGGCATGACCTGCTACGACTTCAAGGGTGGCACCGGCAGCGCCTCGCGTCGCGTCGCGGTCGGAGACGGGGCGGGCGAGGCGGCCTACACGGTCGGCGTTCTGGTGCAGGCGAACTTCGGCTCGCGGCCCGATTTGATGGTGCGCGGCGTGCCGGTCGGGCGGCATCTGCCCAAGGCCGAGGTCGAGACCCCGGCGCAAGGCTCGATCATCGGCGTTCTCGCGACCGACGCGCCCTTGCTGCCGATCCAGTTGCAGCGCCTGGCGCGGCGCATGGCGCTCGGCGTCGCCCGCACGGGGAGCTGCGCGGAGAACGGCTCGGGCGACATCTTCCTCGCGTTCTCGACCGGCAATCCGGTGGCCGACGAGCTCGGCGACGCGCCGGCGCGCATCGATCACCTGCGCCACCACCGGCTCGATCCCTTGTTTCGGGCAACGCTTGAGGCGACCGAGGAAGCGGTCCTGAACGCGCTGATCGGCGCCGAGACCATGACCGGGCGGGACGGGCTGACGGTCCCGGCGCTCGACCACGCGGCGCTGGTCGAGATCATGACGCGCCATGGCCGCATGGCGGAATAGCGGGCGCGCGGCCGAAACGGGGAGGGGAGGTTCAATGAAGATTTTTCACAGCGACGATCATCGCCTGCACGATCCGGCGGGAGAACTTTTCGGCGGCTTGCTCGTGGCCCCTCATGAATCGCCCCGGCGCGTGGACATGATCCTCGACCGCCTGCGGCTGGAGAAGCTCGGCGAGGAGGTCGCCCCCGAGAGCTTCGGGATCGAGCCGATCCGGCGCGTTCACGACGACGGCTTTCTCGCGTTCCTGCAAACCATCTGGGGGGAGTGGAAGGCGGTCGGCTACGAGGGCGAGGTGATTCCCACGATCTGGCCGTCGCGTCGCCTGGGCGCCTTGCGCCTGCCCGATCATCCCGATGGCAAGGTCGGCTATTACGCGCTCGCCGGCGAGACCGCCATCGTGGAGGGGACCTGGCGCGCGGCGCGGGCGAGCGCCGACGTCGCGCTTTCGGCGCAGAAGGCGGTGGCCGGCGGCGATCGCCTGTCCTTCGCCCTCTGCCGTCCGCCGGGGCACCATGCGGCGGGGGACATGTACGGCGGGTTCTGCTTTTTGAACAACGCGGCGATCGTCGCCCAGGCGTTTCGCGACCAGGGCCGCGCGCGCGTCGCCGTGCTCGACGTCGATTTCCACCATGGCAACGGGACCCAGGACATCTTCTACCGGCGCGGGGACGTGTTTTTCGCCTCGCTCCACGGCCACCCGCTCGACGCCTTCCCCCATTTCCTCGGCTACGCCGACGAGACCGGCGAGGGCCCGGGCGAGGGCTGCAACGCCAACTACCCCCTGCGCGCCGGCACCGACTTCGGGCGATGGGCCGAGGCCCTCGACGACGCCTGCCGGCGGATCGCCGGGTTCGGGGCCGAGGCGCTGGTCGTCTCGCTGGGGGTCGATACCTACAAGGACGATCCGATCTCCTCCTTCCTGCTCGATTCCCCCGATTACCCGACCGTCGGCGCGCGGATCGCGGCGCTCGGCCTACCCACGGTCATGGTCATGGAGGGCGGCTACGCCGTCGAGGATTTGGGCGTCAACGTCGCCAATGTGCTAAAGGGGTTTCTCGACGCGGCAAACGCGGGAGGCGCGCCGTGAAGGCCGTCCGGTTCGAGCGCTTCGGCCCGCCCGACGTGGTCGCGCGCTGCGTCGATCAGCCCGATCCCGAAGCACCAGGCGACGGCGAGGCGCTCGTCGCGGTCGAGGCCTTTCCCATCAACCCGGTCGATCAGCTCACGATCGCCGGCGCCTATGCGGTGCGTCCGCCCCTGCCGGCGACCCCGGGCTCGGAGGGCGTCGGCCGCGTCCTTGCCCTGGGCGCGGGCGTGGACGGGTTCGCGCCGGGCGACCGGGTGCTGCTGCTCGGGCGCGGCACCTGGGCGCAACGGCTCAAGGTCAAGGCGTCGGAGCTGCTCAAGCTGCCCGGCGAGGGCGATGTCCTGCAGTTCGCCATGCTCAAGATCAACCCGGCGACCGCGCGACTGATGCTGAGCGATTTCGTCGCGCTCGCGCCCGGCGACTGGGTCATTCAGGACGCCGCCAACTCGGGCGTCGGCCGGCTGCTGATCCAGCTCGCCCGCGCCGAGGGGCTGCGCACGGTCAACGTCGTGCGCCGCGCCGAGCTCGCGCCCGAGCTCGAGGCGATCGGCGGCGACGCGGTGCTCGTCGACGGCCCCGATCTCGCCGAGCGCGCCGCCGAGGCGACCGGGGGCGCGGCCATCCGCCTCGCCATCGACGCGGTGGCGGGCGAGACGTGCAACCACCTCGCCCAATGCCTCGCCGAGGGCGGCACGATCGTCAACTACGGGCTGTTGAGCGGGCGCGCCTGCGCGGTCGATCCCTTTCAGGTGGTGTTTCGCGGCATCACGCTCACCGGCTTCTGGCTGGTCAAGGCGCTTGGCGCCAGGACCGTCGAGGCGCGCGCGGCGCTCTATGCCGATCTCGCCGCTCGCCTGGCCTCGGGCGCCCTTCGCGTGCCGGTCGAGGCGAGCTATCCGATCGAGGAGATCGGCGCGGCGCTCGCCCATGCGGCGCGGGAAGCCCGGGGCGGCAAGATCCTGGTCACCCCCAACGGACCCCCCGCCTCGGCTTGACGCGGGGAGGCCCCTTCAGTCGATATCGAGGCCCCGGATCAGCATGTCGGTGCGCGCCACGACCGCGCCCATCGCCTGCCAGATCGTTCCGGCGAGTATGACCGTGGCGAGCAGTAGGAAGGCGTCGGTGCGCTCGGCCGTCGGCACGGCGAGATAGCCGAGGACAAGATAGAGGCCGGCGAATAGAACCAGGATGAAGGCGATCCAGATCAGTAGGTAGCGATCCGCCCAGCGCTTGTGCAGGCGGACCAATTCGAGGCGACGCTTGTCTTGATCCATGTGTCCCTCCTTCGGTCGGCGCTTTCCGCGATCGCCGCGAGAGTGCCGCCGATTCAGTGCAAGCGTATCATGCGCTCTCGTCAGAACGGCGCGGCGAGGTCGCCGCCGCCGCTGCCCAAGAGGCCGAGGCCGATGACCAACGCCACCAGCAACGTAATCAGCACATAGCCCGTATAGGCGTTCACCTGACCGTGGTGCATGGCGCGCAAGGCGTTCGCCAAGCCGCGGACGCCCGCGATCGCCGGGTCGAGGACCCAGCGCTCGGTGAGATGCGTCTCCGAGACGACGCGTCGGACCGCGGTCCGGAAATGCTCGGCGACGGCCTTGGTCGAATCCTCCACCGTCCGGGGGCGCAGAAGCGCGTGAAAGATCACCCGAACCGGGTTCGAGAAGCCGGTCGCGGTATAGGTGTAGTCGGGCCGCAATCGCCGCAACCCACCGTCCCAGGCGGGACGCCGCGAGACGCTCCGCCGCCTGCTCGCCAAGCGGAAGGCGCCGTAGACGATGAGCAGCAACGCGACGAGCACCGCCGCCATGTAGCCGGTCGACATCGCGAACACCACCGGGTTGCGCTCGCCCCCCCGATGAAGCACGACGAGGCCCCGGCCCGGCAGGACGCCCTTGCCGACCTCGGCGCCGAGGGCGCGGAACTCCTCGCGGAACGCGGGAGGCAGGGCGGCGCGCGCGCCCTTCCCGTCGGGGATGAAGAACGGTGGCACGAGGGCCTCGACGGCCGATTCCCGGACCAGGGGCGAGATCGCGCGGTCGAAGACCGGGATCGCATAGGTAGGCAGCACGCCGAGAAGAACGCAGAGAAGCGCGAACGCCGCCATCGGCCCGCGCGCGGACCAGGACGGCTCCCGGGCGCCGGCGATCTCGGGCGAACGGGGCTGGCCCAGGAAGCTCGAGGCGAACCCCTTGACGAAGCAGGTCACGGCGAGCCCGGCCGTCAGGGCCAGCACCGCGCCGGCGAGGGCGAAGACGACCTTGACGGCGATCGAGGAAAGCTCGGCCGCGCGCAGCATCGTCTCGAGCGTCAGCCATTCGCTCACGAACCCGTTGAGCGGCGGTAGCGAGGCGATGGCGAAGATCCCGACCAGGAACAGGAACGCCGCCCCGGGCATCCTGCGCATCAACCCGCCGAGGCGGTCCATGTCGCTGGTGCCGACGGCGTCCTCGATGCCGCCGGCTCCGGTGAACAGAAGCGCCTTGTAGAAGGCGTGATTGGTCATGTGATAAAGCGCCGCGACCAGCGCGATCGCCGCGATCGACCCGTGGCCGGCGGCCGCGAAGGCGAGCCCCGCGCCGAGCGCGGCGGTGACGATGCCCATGTTCTCGATCGAGCTGTGGGCCAGCATGCGCCGCATGTCGGGCTGGATCGTCGCGTAAAGAATGCCGATCAACGCGGTCAGGCTCCCGACCACCAGGACGACGAGCCCGGGGCCGACGCTCGCCGGCGAGAGCAGGTCGAAGTCGATCCTCAGGATCGCGTAGATCCCGAGATTGGTCGTCGCCCCCGCGAGGACCGGGCGAAAGCCGCGCGGCGCCGCCGCGTAGGCGTCGGGGAGCCATTGATTGACCGGAGCGAGACCGGCCTTGACGCCGAAGCCGAGGAAGGTGAGCGCGAAGACCGTCCAGCCGAGGCCGCGCCCGATTCCGTCCGCGGCGGCGCGCAGCGACGCGAAGTCGAGATCCACCGCCCGCGAGGCCAGCAGCAGAAGGCCGAGCGTTCCCGCGATCATCCCGATCTCGCCCATCGCCAGCATGAGGAAGCTGGGTCGCCGCGCGGACGTGCCGTCGTGGTCGAACACGACGAGGCCGTACAAGAGAAGCGACATCGTCTCCCAACTCACCAGGAAGGACAGAACGTCGCCGGCGGCGAGCACCAGCAGGATGGCCGCGAACAGCAACTGATAGAGGGCCGCGAAAAGGCCCGCCCGCGCATGTCCGGCGTAGCCGTCCCCCTGGCGCGCCGCATAGGGCGCGGCGATCAGGAACACGAGCGCCGTCACGATCAGGAAGAGCCCCGAGATCGGATCGAGCGCCAGGACCGGGCGTCCCAGGGACGGAAATTCCCACAGCGGAAGGCGCGCGACCGCGCCGGACGCGCCCAAAAGGCTTCCGCCGGCGACCAGCGCGAACCCGGCCTCGACCGCGACCCAGACGACGAACAACGGCCGCAGCGCGACCCGGGGCGCGACGACGTTGACCACGGCGCCCAACACGCAAAGCCCACAAGCGGCAATCAAGGCGACGAAGGGGATCGACATGCTCAGTCCTCTCCATCGCGCGCGGCCGTCGCCGGCGGCTTGCGCTCGACGGCGACCAGAAGACCGTGAAGGATGGCGAGCGGCGGCGGCGGGCAGCCCGGGACGACCACGTCGACGGGCACCAGATCCCCGACGCCTCCGGCGGACGCGAAGCTCGGGCCGAAGACGCCCCCCGAAAGGGCGCAGGCGCCGATCGCCACCACCCGCTTGGGCGTCGGCATCGCCTCGTAGGTCTTGCGAAGCGGCAGCCGCATGGCGTCGGTCAGGGGGCCCGCGACCAGAAGAATATCGGCGGCGCGCGGCGTCGGCGTCATGAAGAAGCCGAGCCGGTGGATGTTGTAGTAGGGGTTGTTGAGGTGCCGGGCCTCGCTCATGCAGGCGCCGCAGGCCCCGGCGTCGAGAAAGCGGATATGGAGCGAGCGTCCGAAGGCGCGCCCGAGGCGTTGCCGCGCGGCGTCGATATGCGCCGCCTCCGACGCCCATTCATAACCCGCTTCCCAGTGGATGCGCGCCGGCCCGTCGGCGCGCGCGCAGCGGAAGCACTGCACGCAGCGCGCTTGCGCGACCACGACCCGATCCCCGACTTGCGAGAGCGCGCCGGTGGGGCAAAGCGCGGCGAGCCGCGCCGCCGCCTCGCGGTCGGCGACCGGCGTGTTCGCGGGGCGGCCCGGGCTCACGCCCTCGGCGGTTTCGGGAGCGGCGGGGTAGCGCGTGCTCCGAATCCCGGTGCGCAGTCCCTTGAGCACCCACTTCGTCATCGGTCGTTCTCGGCGTTGGACAACCCGAAGCTCGCCATGATGATCGGGAAGTCCTGGAAGGCGAAATTCTCGGCGGCGAGGTGGAACCCGTGCCAGTTGGCGAACGACGGCGGGCTCACCCGATAGCGCGTTACCGCTCCGTCGGCGTCGAGACGCAGCCAATGGAACGTCGCGCCGAGGGGCGCCTCCGCGACCCCGAGGGCGACGCCCTCGCGAGGCGCGACCGGGATCGCGACCGGACCGTCGGGAAGGTCCGACCCCGCCCGGACGATCAGCGAGACCGACTGGGCGGCCTCGCGGAACAGCACCCGCAACCGGGCGTAGCCGTCGCCCTCCCGCTCGGTCGGCGTCTCGAAATCGAACTCCTCGTAGGCCGCGTAGGGCGCGATTTTTCGCATATCCCGGGGTACGGCCGACGCGCGCGCGATCGGTCCGACGAGTCCATAAGCCAGGGCGTCGCGGCGGGTCACGATTCCGACCTCCTCGAGACGGTCGAGGAAGCTCGACGTGTATTCGAGCATTCGTTCGAGCTCGGCGAGTCGCGCGAGAATGTCTTGCGTCGCATCCACCAGCCGCCGGCAAGTGTCGTCGGACAAATCGCGCGCGAGCCCTCCCGGCGCGAGCGCGCCGAAAAGATAGCGATGACCGACCGCCGCGCCGGCGAGCCGCAACAGGTCCTCCTCGATCAGCGCCGCCTGGCTCGCGGCGACCGCGAGCGCGGTCGACTGGCAGATGCCGCCGATGGCCGCCGCGTGATGGCGCAGCCGCTCGAGCTCGGCGAGCAGGACGCGAAGCCGGCGCGCGCGCGGCGGCGCCTCGACGCCCGCGATCGCCTCGATCGCCTGGCAGAACGCCAGGCCATGGGCGAAGGCCGAGGTGCCGGAGAAACGCTCGGCGAGCAGCAGGACATCGCCCGCCGCCTGCCCCTCGGCGATCTTCTCGACGCCGCGATACTTGTAGAAGAAGCGCGGGATCGAGGTGATCACGTCCTCGCCCACGGTTTCGAGGAGAAAATGCGCCGATTCCGCGAAGTCGGAGAACACGGGGCCGACCGGCATCGCGAAAGCGCCCGGGGCCTCGACGACCGTCGGCGGCTCCCAAAAAAGGTCGGTCCGGGGCTCGACGCGCGCGCGGGCGTCGAAGGCCTTGCGCATCGGATTGGTCCCCTCGGGCCAATCCTCGTGGAGAACGAACTCGCCGAGCCTCGGGTGATCCTCGAAGACGAGCCCGAACAGATCCTCGGCCTCGCGCTCGTGCCAGTCGGCGGCATGCACCAGATCGCTGATCGTGGGCACGGTGTTGTTTCCGATCTCCTGTTCGAGCGTCACGGTGACCCGGTCCCCCCGGTCGGGACCGTAAAACACATAGGCAAGGGACCAGAGCGGGGCGTCGGTCTCCTCGACCACGAGGGTCGCGAAGCCGTAGCCCGCTTGCTTGAAGAGCCAGCGGCAAATCTCGCGAAGCGCCGCGCGCGGGCAGGCGACGTCGTGTCCCTCGTCCCGCGCCGAGGGGCGGATCCGAACGACGGCGCGCAACGCCGCCGGAAGCCGGTCCGCGAAATCCCGTCGCGCGGTCATGGCGTCGCACCGAGTGCCAAGGCCGCGGCCGCGAGAAGACGGTGAAGCCCGTCCGGGAGATAGACTCCCAAAACCAGGATCGGCGCCGCCGCCAGCGCCAGGGCGATCAGGCAGGACGCCGGCAGGGCGACGGCCGGTCGGTCGCGGTTCGCGGCCCCGAAGACCATGCGACTGACGTGCTGCATCAGGGCGCAGAAGGCGATGACGACAAATAGTGCGAGCAGTCCGATCACGAGATAGCGGCCCGCGTCGATTCCCGCCTTGATGATCGCGAACTCGCTCATGAAGACGGCGAACGGCGGCGCGCCGGCGATGGCGAGGCCGCCGAACAGAAGCGCGAGCGCGGTCGTGGGCGCGGTTCGCATGAGGCCTCGCACCGAGGTGATCTCCTGGGTTCCCGTCGCCAGCAGAACCGCGCCCGCGGCATAGAAGCTGAACGATTTCGCGAGCGCGTGGGTGACGATCTGGAAGACGGCGCCGAAATGGGCCGTCCCGCCGAGGCCGGCGGCGACCATGATGATCCCCATATGCTCGATGGTGGAAAAGGCGAACATCCGCTTGTAGTCGCGGACATAGACCAGCAGCAGCGCCGCCGCGCCGACCGAAACCAGCCCGAACACGAGGAACCAGGGTCTCGCCTGGGTTCCGCCCGCGGCCTCCAGAACCGGGAACAGGCGCAGCACGACATAGAGCGCGGTCGTGGTCTCGACGCCCGAGAGCAAGGCGCAAACCGATGCGGGCGCCTGGCTATGGGCGTCGGGCAGCCAGGTATGCATGGGCGCGAGCCCGGCCTTGGTTCCGAAACCGACCAGGACAAGCAGGAACCCCATCCATAGGACCGGCGCCGGAATCCGAGGCGCGGCGGCGAGCAGGCCCTCCCAGGTGAACGCCTCGCCTCCGGCGAGCCGCGTGCCCCAATAGAGAAAGAGGATGCCGAGCAACGCGACCACGGCCCCGAGCGTGGTCAGAACGACGTATTTCCAGGCCGCCTCGAGCGCCTCGGGCGTGTCCTCGTAGGCGACCAGGAAGGCCGAGGTGAGCGTGGTCAGCGCAACCGCGATCCAGACCAGCGCGAGATTGGCGAGCACCGGCACCGCCAGCATCGAGAGCAGAAACAGGTTATAGAGCGGATAGTAGTTTCGCCGCGCGCTCCCGGTCGAGGCCGGGTGGTCGCGAATATAGCCGATCGAGAACAGGGCCGAAGTCAGCCCGACGAACGCCACGAGAAGAAGGACCAGCGCGCCCAACGGATCGCTGGACAGCCAACCGCCGAGCGCGGTCGCCGAGCCCGTGCTCACGGCCCGCTCCGCGACCAGCGCCGCGAGCGCCACGACCCCGATGCTGCCGGCCAGCGTGACCGCCGCCGCCCGCTTGCGGTCGAGAACCAGGGAAAGCCCCGCGGCGACGGCCGGAATCAGGAGAAGGGCGATAAGCTCCATCCCTAGCGCTCGCGCAACGCGTCGAGAAGGCCGACCGAGGTGCCGCCGACCCGATCGTAGATGCGGCGCGTCAGAAGGCCGATGACCAGGGCGGTGACGAGAACGTCGAACGCGGCCGCCAGCTCGGCGATCAGCGACAGGTCATGCGCGATCGAGACCGCCGCGAGGAACGCGCCGTTCTCCATGCCCAAAAGGCCGATGAGCTGGGCGAGCGCCTCGCGTCGGACGGCGACCGTATAGGCGCCGAGAAAGAGGCCGGCGAGCCCGACGGGCAGGTTGATGGCGGCGAAGGCCCCGACGCCGAGCGCGGTCACGGGGTACATGACCCCGTAGGCGAGCAGCGTCAGCGCGGCGGCGATCAGCAGCGAGGTCGGAATGTTGAAGACCTGCGAGATCTCGCGCCGGCTGTAAAGCTCGCGCCGGACCGTCCGACGCAGAAGCCACGGCGTCATGATGACCTTCGTGAGAAAGGTGATCACGGCCACGGCGGCGAGATGGCCGGATCCGAGCCCGATGCCGATCACCGCCGCCGAGGCGGTGAGCAGAAGGGATTGGGCGATGAACCAGCGCAGGCAGGCGCTCATCTGCCGGGTCGCGACGATCGCGAAGGCGGCGAGCAGGAAAAGCCCTCCCGTCATGGCGTTGATATGGACCAGATACGGGGTCATCGCGCGGCCATGATCAGATTCCCGAGGCGCTGGTCGCGAGCGCGACGACCGAGGTGATGAACGCCGCGCCCAGGAACTCGGTGATCCGGAACAGGCGGAGCTTGGCGAGCGAGGATTCGATCGCCACCAACACCAAGAGGAACAGGAGCACCTTGAACAGGACGAGCGGGATGGCGAGAAGAACGTCGCCCGGCGCGGTCGATTCCGCGAGCCCCCAGGGCGTCACCAGGACGTTCAGGAATATGATGGCGAGCACGAAAAGCTTCATCGAGCCGGCCCATTTCATCAGCGCCGCGCCGCGCCCCGAGTATTCGAGCGCCTTGGACTTGTCGATCATGGCGAGCTCGAAGTGACCCGACGGATTGTCCACCGGAATGCGCGCGTCCTCGGCGAGGATCAGCATGAGGAACGCCAGCATCGTCAGGACGTGCGAGGGGGCGAAGAAGTTGCTGAGCGGATTGATCCAGACGCTCTGGACGATGTAGGGGATGGTCGATCCCGCGACGAAGGAGACCGTGAAGAAGACAATGATGAAGACCGGCTCGGCCAGGAAGCCGACCATGCGCGTGCGGCTCGCGCCCATCGGCCCGTAGGGGTTGGCGCCGTCGACCGCGGCGAGCGCGACGAAGAAGCCGCCGAGCGCCAGCACGAAGCCGCCGCCGAGCATGTCGCCCATGAAGGCGAAGAACAGCGGGTAGCGCGTGAGCACCGGGATCAGAAGGGTTACGAAGATCGGCGCGACGAAGGCGACATAGGGCGTGGCGCGGAAGAGCCAGGTGCTCTCCTCCGAGACGATCTCATCCTTGTGCAGGAGCTTCCAGATATCCCGGTAGGGCTGGAAGACGCTCGGCCCACGCTTGGATTGGACGATCTCCTTCAGGCGTTCGAGGACGCCGCCGACCAGAGGCGAGAGCCCGACGACCACGGCGACCTGAAGGAGGTTGTAGAGGATCCGTTCTTCCATGGATCAGTGCAGCCCCTTGCGCGCGGAAGGGGGCTTGGGATCGCCAGGGGAAACGTCGCGCCAGGCGCGCCGGCCGGGTCGTTTTCGAACGCCCAAAACGCACATCGCCCCTCCTCGGCTTTCGCTCCCGATCACTCCGACGGCCGCCCTCGGCCGACGATGAAGCAGGAGTTATCAGCCCGGAGGGGCGGTTACGGTGAACTCCATCACCCGTTTTGTCCCGCGTCGCGGGACCGGAAAGCAATACATGGATTTGCTCGGTTTTGCAAGGAGATGGCCGATCGGCTCGACTAGCTCGCGGGGTCGGCGAGCACCAGGCGGAGGGGTTGATGGTCGGAGGCGGCGGTCCCGGGATCGACCGCGACGGCCTCGATGCGCCGGGCGAGGCCGGGGGTGGCGAAGAAATAATCGCGACAATGGGGGCCTTCGGGCCACTGGCGACGGTCGTGGACCCCGCAGGTCGGCGGATGGGGCGCGTTTCCGCACGCGACGCGCCAGGCATCGACGAAGGGCGGGGTTTCGTCGTCGAAGGGCGCGAGCATGCGGGCGTGAACCGGATCGTCGGGGAGCGCGTTGAAGTCGCCGCAGACGATACAGTCCGCCGGCCGGGTCGGGGGCGCATACGGCCCGCTCGCGGGCAGCGCGCCGCGCGTCCGGTCGTTGGCGGCGACCTCGCGGTGGAGCGCGCGCAAATGCTCGATTTGCGCGAGCCGCTGGCGGGGCGAATGATATTCGAGATGCGTCGTCAAGACGCGCAACGGCCCGCCCGGCGCCGCGACCACCACCTCGGTCGCCTGGCGGGGCATGTGCTTGACCTCGGGCTCGGCGGGCTGGGGCAGGGGATGGCGGTTGACGAACAGGACGGGCAGACGCGCGAGCACGATGTTGCCGTATTGGGCGCGCCGCCCCGGCATTTCGCCTAAGCGCTCGAACGCCGCGCCGAACACCGGCTCGAAACCCGGAAGACGCGCCGTCAGCGCCGCCACCTGGTCCGCGCCCGCGCCATCGTCGAGCTCGGGCATGAAGCGGATGACCTCCTGAAGGCAGATCACGTCGGCCTCGCCCAGCGCTTCGATCACCGCCGCGCATCGGTCGAGATCGAGTCGCCCGTCGACGCCGCGCCCGCTCTGCGCGTTCCAGGTGACGATCGCGGTCATTTGATGCCCGCGTGCATGAAGGATTGCACGAATTGGCGCTGGAACAGAAGGAAGGCGACCAGAAGCGGCGCCACGGCGAGCAGGGTGCCGGCGGTGATGATCGACCAGTCGACCCCCGATTCGGGCGCCCCGAAGATCGCGAGCCCGACCGTGAGCGGCCGGGTCTCGACCGAATTGGTGATGACCAGCGGCCAGAGGAAGTTGTTCCAGTGATAGCTGATCGACACCAGGCCGTAGGCGACATAGGTCGGGCGCGCGAGCGGCACGTAGACCTTCCACAAAATCTGGAGAACCGAGCAGCCCTCGACCCGCGCGGCGTCCTCGAGCTCCTTGGGCACGGTCTTGAAGGTCTGGCGAAGGAGAAAGATGCCGAACGCGCTCGCCATGTAGGGTAGGCCGATGCCGAGAATGGTGTCGACCGCGCCGATCCGGCTCATGGTGCGGTAGTTCTCGACGATCAGCACCTCGGGCATGATCATGAGCTGCACCAGCACGAACGCGAAGGCGAGATCGCGGCCGCGGAACTCGAACCGCGCGAAGGCATAGGCCGCGAGCGTGCAGAGCACGAATTGCGCGGCCAGGATCATGGTCACCAGAATGAAGGTGTTCAGGAAATAGCGCGCGAACGGCGCCTGCGACCAGGCCTCGCGGAAGTTGTCGAGGGTGAGCGGCGCGAACAACGAGAAATGGGTCGCGTACTCGGGTGGATGAAACGCGCCCCAGAAGGCGTAAAGCAGCGGCGACAACCACAGGAACGCCAGCAGCCAGGCGCCGCCGGTCTCGATCATGGCGGCGAGATCGCGTCGCGTCCGCGCATTCATCGCCCGTGTTTTCATCGCCCGGGTCGTCATCGGTAATGAATCCGCTTGTCCATGATCACGAACTGGCCGATCGAGATCACCGCGAGCACGGCGAGCAGCACGACCGTGAGGGTCGCGGCGTAGGTATCGTCGAAGAAGCTGAACGCGACCTCGTAGATGTAATAGAGCAGCAGCGCGCTCGCGTTGTCGGGGCCGCCCTTGGTCAGGATGAAAAGCTGGTCGACGAGCTTGAACGAGTTGATCACCGCGTTGATCAGCACGAACAGGCTGGTCGGCATCAGGAGCGGAAAGGTCACGCGGCGGAAGTAATACCAGCGGCTCGCGCCCTCGAGCTGGCCGGCCTCCTCGAGCTCGGGCGGCAGCGACTGAAGGGCGGCGAGGTAGAAGATCATGAAGAAGCCTGCCTCCTTCCAGATCGTCATCACGACGATGGCCCAGAGAACCGTGTCGGGATCGCCCAGCCAGTTGTGCGACGGGATGCCGAAGTTCGCGGTGATCTGATCGACGAGCCCGATCTCGGGCGTGTAGAAGAACAGCCAGATATTGGCGACCGCGATCATGGGCAGGATCGTCGGCGTGAAGTAGCTCATTCGCACCAGTCCGCGAAGCGGCAGCTTGCCGTTGACCCAGATCGCCATGACCAGCGCGATCGCGATGCTGAGCGGGATGGTGCCGACCGCGAACAGAAGGTTGTTGCGCACCACCTGCCAGAACACCTCGTCGTCGAGCATGCTTCGGTAGTTGTCGAGGCCGACGAAAACCGAGGGGCGGAGCGCGGTGCCCGACGAGAAGAAGCTCTCCCACAGGGTGGCGAGAGCGGGGTAGTAGGTGAAGGCGATCAACAGGATCGCGGCCGGCGTCAGCAGAAGCCAGCCGTAAACCTGATTGAGCGTCGAGTTCCTGAGCGTCATGCCGAGGCTCCGGGCGAGATCCCGGGAGGCGCCCGCGCGGGACGCCTCCCGGGGATCGACCGGTCAGACCCTAGCGATACCGCTTGAGCAGGCGGTCGGCCTGCTTCTGGGCGGCGGACAGCGCCTCGGCCGGCGTCTTGGAGCCGACCAGAACCGACTGGATCGCGTCGTCGAGAAGCTTGCGCACGCGGCCCGTCTGGTAGGTCGAAAGCTCGGCCGTCGCGAACTTGAGCTGATCGCGCGCGACCGCGGCGGGCGGGAACTCGGCCACGTACTTCTTGAGCGCCGGGGTCTCGTAGGCCGCCGGGCTGGTGCCGATGTAGCCGGTCTTGATGCTCCACTCGGCGGCGCGCTCGGGCGCGGTCATGAAGCGGATCAGCCGCATGGCCGCCTGCTTCTCCTCGGGCGTGCTCTTCTTGAAGATGTAGAAGTTGCCGCCGCCCGTGGGCGTGCCGCGGCGCTTCTTGGCCGGCAGCATGGCGACGCCGAAGTCGAACTTGGCCTTCTTCTTGACGACCGTCAGATTGCCGGTCGAGTGCCACATGATGGCGGTCTTGCCCTCCAGGAAGTTCTGGCGCAGCGTGCCCCATTCGATGGTGCCCGACGGCATCACGCCGTACTTCGAGCCGAGGTCGCGCCAGAACTGAAGCGCCTCGATGGTCGCCGGGGCGTCGAAGAAGGTCCGGTTGCCGTCATTGTTCATCAGCACCTGGTCGTTCTGCATGGCGAGCGCGCCGAACATCCAATAGGGATAGCCGGTCGAGGGAATCATCATCCCCCAGCGCGTGACCTGGCCGTTGCTGGTCTTGGTCAGCTTCTTGCCCATGGAGACCAGCTCGTCCCAGGTTGCCGGCGGCTTCTCGGGGTCGAGGCCCGCCTCGCGGAACGCGTCCTTGTTGTAGTACATGACGATGGTCGAGCGCTGGAACGGAATGCCCCAGGTCTTGCCCATGGTGCGCCCGTTGCCCATCAGCGCCGGATAGAAGCTGTTAAGCCAGGCGCGCTCCTCGTCGGTCGAGACTAGATCGTCGAAGGGAACGATCGCGCCCTGCTCGATAAGCTCGTAGATGTCGATCGCGAACATCACCGAAAGCTGCGCCGGTTCGCCGCTCTTCAGGGCGGCGAGCGCCTTGATGCGGGCGTCGTTGTAGTTGCCGGCGTAGATCGCGTTGACCTTGACGTCGGGGTTCGCCTTCTCGAACTCGGCGACTAGGCCGTCGACGATCTTGGTCAGCGGCCCTCCGACCGCGACCGGGTAGTACATGGTCAGTTCGACGCCGGCCGAGGCCGGCCCGGCGAGCGCCGCGAACATGCCGGCCGCCATCAGCGCGGCGGCGGATTTTCTCAAGAGCCTCGCAAACATGGTGTCACCTCTTTGTCCATTCCCTGCGTTAAAGCCTTCGACTAGGGCCGGGGGAGGGAGCATCGCGCGGCCCCCCGCGACCCGGCACGCCGCTAGGCGGCGATACTTCGAACCCGAGAACCGCTCATCCGTCGCCCCGTCGCGTGGTCGAACACGTGGACATGTTCGCTCGACCAGCGTAGCCGCGCGGTCTCGCCGGGCGTGACGGAAAAGCGGCCCGGCACGCGCACCTGCATCGGCTGGCCGCCGATTCGCGCGGTGACGATGGTGTCGGCGCCGAGATAGTCGCCGACGACGAGCTCGGCGGGCAGCCCGTTTTCGGTGGTGATCGTCACGTGCTCGGGGCGGATGCCGAAGATCCGGTTGGCGCCCGGGCCGTCGAGCACCGGCGTGTCCGAGCCGTCGAGCACCGCGCCCTCGGGACCGTCGGCGAGCGCGAGCAGGTTCATCGGCGGGGTGCCGATGAAGCTCGCGGCGAAGATCGTCGCCGGCTGATCGTAGAGGTCGTCGGGCGTGCCTTCCTGCTCGATCTTGCCCGCATGGATCAGAATGATCTTGTCGGCCATGCTCATGGCCTCGGTCTGGTCGTGGGTGACGTAGACCACGGTCATGCCGATCCGACGCTGCAAGGCGCGGATCTCGATCCGCATGTCGTGGCGCAGCTTGGCGTCGAGGTTGGAAAGCGGCTCGTCCATCAGGCAGATCGCGTTCTCGGCGACGATCGCGCGGGCGAGCGCGACGCGCTGGCGCTGGCCGCCGGAAAGCTGCGAGGGCTTGCGGTCGAGAAGCCCGGAAAGCCCGACAAGCTCGACCACCCGGGCGAGGCGCTCGGTCCGCTCGGCCTTGGCGATCTTGCGGACCTTGAGGCCGAAGAGGATGTTCTCGGCGACGTTGAGATGGGGAAAGATCGCGTAGGACTGAAAGACCATCGAGACGCGGCGTTGCGCCGGCGGATCATAGGTCGCATCCTGTCCGGCGATTACGATTCGCCCATCGCTCACCTCCTCGAGGCCCGCGATCATGCGCAGCGTGGTCGACTTGCCGCAGCCCGACGGGCCGAGAAGCACGACGAAGCTTCCCTCGTCGACGCGAAACGAGACGTCGTCGACCGCGACCGTGTCGCCCCAGCGCTTGGTCACGTTGATCAACTCGATCGCGGACATGAGCCCCTGCGTCCTCCCTTCGCCGGTCCCGCCCGGCGGGCCGTCGTCCTCGCCGGCTCGTCCCCTTCGCCGGCCCCGGGGCCGGCCCCGGGTCTTCCCGCCTTCGAGGGCGAATTGCGCCCCCGTTTAGCCCTTTAATATGTCCATTTTATTACAAAAAGTATGTTGGAAAACTTACGTGCCTGTCAAGAACGAAGGGGCGTATCCACGCGTCCTCAGTTCGCATGAAGTGCGATCGCATCCTCGCCCGGGGCGGGCGGGGCGACGACCAGCTTGACGCCGTTGGCCTCGAGTTGCCCGGCGATCGGCTCGGGGGGCGGGGCGTCGGTGAACAGGGCGTCGATCTCCGAGACGTGAGCGAGCCGGATCATGGCGTCGCCCGCGAACTTGCTCGAATCGGCGACCACGAAACGGTGGCGCGAGATCTCGATCGCGGCGCGCGAAACCCGGGTGTCGCGATAATCGTAGTCGAGCATTTGCCCTTCCGGGTCGATGCCGCCGATGCCGAAGATGCCGTAACGCACCCGGAACTCGCGCAGGAAGTCGGCTGCCGCCTCGCCGGTGATCGCCCGGTCGTGGCTGCGCACCATTCCGCCGGTCAGAATGATCTCGAAATCGGTGTTCTCGCAAAACGTGGAAACGACCGCTATATGATTGGTGATGATGCGTAAATCTCGATGGTGGAGTAGGGCTTCCGCGACCGCTTCGGTGGTCGTGCCGATGTCGATGAAGAGCGAGGCGCCGTTCGGAATTTCGCGCGCCAGCGCGGCGGCGATGCGCCGCTTCTCGGCCGCGAAGCGTACCCGGCGGTTGGAGTAGGCGAGTCGGTCGCGGCCCGTGGGCAGGCCCGCGCCGCCGTGGTAGCGCTGAACGAGATTGCGCCGGCTCAACTCGATCACGTCGCGCCGGATGGTCTGGGCCGAGACGTCGAACGCCTGGGCCATGCTCTCGATCGAGGCGTAGCCCTTCTCGCGAACGATCCGCACGATCGCGTTTTGGCGCTCGCCCGATCCCAGCCGTCGTCCGGTTGTTGCGCTGCTCACCGTCTCTCCGTCGTCATCGGCTGTCCATCGGCGCGAAATCGT
The DNA here is from genome assembly GCA_964531525.1 of uncultured Alphaproteobacteria bacterium. Lineage (GTDB taxonomy): Bacteria > Pseudomonadota > Alphaproteobacteria > JAAXGF01 > JAAXGF01 > CAYYWV01. The sequence continues at coordinate 33,716 of CAZHDF010000011.1, forward strand.
CCCGGGCCATCCGAGTCTCGGCCCGCCGAGACGATCAGAAAATGTAAGATATTTTACATTCCATGACAAGAACTCCGCATACCACCGCGCGCAGGCTTCGCCGCCGTCGCCGCTGCCGAGGATCGGCTTGCTCCGTTTCCCCGCCCCGCCTAGCCTAAGGCGAAGTCGGCAATGGGAACGAGAGGGAGGCCTTGATGGGCAGGGTCGTGACAGCCGGGTTGGCGCTCGGCATTTTCGTCGCCGCCGCGCCGCTTGCGGCCGCCGCGGAATGCGCGAACGTGGGCTTTCCCGACGAGCTACGGGTCGGCGAGACGGTTCTGCGGCTCAACGGGCTGGGGTTGCGCGAGGCGACCTTCTTCAAGGTCGACGTCTACGTGGCCGCGCTTTATCTCGAAAGCAAATCGACCGACGCCGCCGAAATCCTGGGCTCGGGGCAGCGCAAGCGGTTGATCCTTCGCTTCGTCCGCGACGTCGAGCGCGGCGATATCACCGATGCGTGGGACGAGGGCTTCGAGAAATCGGCCGCCGGGGCGCTCGCCGGCCTCGCCGAGAGGATCGCCAAGCTGAACGACTGGATGCCCGATATCAAGTCGGGCGATCTCCTCGACTTCGCCTACGATCCCGGAGACGGAGTTCGGGTGGCGGTCGGCGAAACCGTTCGCGGCGTCATCCCCGGCGACGACTTCGCCAAGGCCTTCTTCGCCATCTGGCTCGGCGACGCACCGCCGAATCCGGGCTTGAAGACGGGGCTTCTCGGCGGGGCCTGCGGATAGTCGCGATCCGTCGCGCGTTCATCCCAGCAATGGTTTTCAAAGGATATGGCCGTGGTTCGTGATCCGCGTTACGACGTCTTGTTCGAGCCCGTGAAAATCGGTCCGGTCACGGCCCGAAACCGCTTCTATCAGGTGCCCCATTGCAACGGCCTCGGCCATGTTCGCCCGCGCGCCCACGCCGCGATGCGCGGCATGAAGGCCGAGGGCGGCTGGGCCGTGGTCTGCACCGAGGAGGTCGAGATTCACCCGACCTCGGACCTTTCGCCCTATATCGAGGGACGGCTGTGGGACGATCGCGATCTCCCGGCGCTCCAATTGCTGACCGACGCGATCCACGCCCATGGCGCGCTCGCCGGGATCGAGCTCGTCCACAACGGCTATCACGTTCCCAACCACGCCACCCGCCTGCCGCCGATGGCGCCGAGCGCGATCGCGGTCTCGACTTATGATCCGGTCCAGGCGCGGGCGATGGACAAGACCGACATTCGCGCGTTTCGCAAATGGCACCGCGACGCGGCGCTCCGGGCGAAGCGCGCCGGGTTCGATATCGTCTACGTCTATGCCGGCCACGGCATGACGCTCGCGCATCATTTTCTTCTACCGCGCCTCAACCAGCGGAGCGACGAGTACGGCGGCAGCCTGGAGAACCGCGTCCGTCTGACCCGCGAGCTGATCGAGGAGACCAAGGACGCGGTCGGCGACGCTTGCGCGGTCGCATTCCGCTTCGCGGTCGACGAGCTGATGGGGCCGGGCGGCATGACCTCGGAGGACGAGGGCCGCGCCGTTGTCGAAATGCTCGCCGAGCTGCCCGATCTTTGGGACGTGAACGTGAGCGACTGGTCGAACGATTCGGCGACCGCGCGCCTGCAACCCCAGGAAGGCTACCAAGACCCCTACACCGCCTTCGTCAAGTCGCTGACGAGCAAGCCGGTGGTCGGGGTCGGGCGGTTCACCTCGCCCGACGCCATGGTCGCGCGCATCCGGAGCGGCGCGCTCGACATGATCGGCGCGGCGCGGCCGTCGATTGCCGATCCGTTTCTGCCTCGCAAGATCGAAAGCGGGCGGATCGACGAAATCCGCGAATGCATCGGCTGCAACATCTGCGTCTCGAGCGACAATATCGGGATTCCGATCCGCTGCACCCAGAACCCCACCATGGGCGAGGAATGGCGGCGCGGCTGGCACCCGGAGCGGATCGCGCCCAAGGCTTCGGACGACCCGGTGCTGGTGGTCGGCGCCGGCCCCGCGGGGCTCGAATGCGCGCTTCAGCTCGCTCGGCGCGGCTATCCCGTGACGCTCGCCGAGGCGTCGCGCGAGCTCGGCGGGCGCGCCGCGCGCGAAAGCCGTCTGCCGGGGCTCGCGAGCTGGGCCCGGGTACGCGATTGGCGCGAGCATCTCCTGAAGCAGATGCCCAATGTGGAGATCTATCGCGAAAGCCGGCTTGGGCCCGACGACATTCTCGGTTTCGGCATCGCCCATGTGTTCGTCGCGACCGGCGCGGCCTGGCGGCGCGACGGGCTGGGCCGCGAACACCGCGCGCCGATTCCGGGTCTCGACTCGGTCGCGGTGCTGACCCCCGACGACGTTCTCGGCGGGACGACGGTTTCGGGCCGCGTGGTGGTGTTCGACGACGATCATTACTACATGGGCGGCGTGCTCGCCGAGAAGCTCGCGGAGGCGGGCTGCGACGTCGCCCTAGTCACGCCGGCGGTCGAGGTCTCGACCTGGACCCGGAACACCCTCGAGCAGACGCGGATTCAGGCCGGACTGATCGAGCGCGGGGTCGAAATCCATGTCTCGGCCTCGGTCGCGGCTTGCACGCCCGGCGCGGTCACGCTCGCTTGCGCCTATACCGGCCGCCGCCGCGAGATCGCCTGCGAGACCCTGATGCTCGTGACCGAACGCGCGCCCGAGGACGCACTCCACCGCGTGCTCGCCGCCGACGGCGAGCGGTTGCGCGCTTCTGGCATCCGGACCCTGCGCGCGATCGGCGATTGCTGGGCACCGGGAACCATCGCGGCGGCCGTGTTCGAGGGCCACCGGGCAGCGCGCGAGTTCGAGGCCGACCCGAGCGAGGTCGAGGCCGCCCTCTTCAAGCGCGAGATCGCGGCCCTATAGAACGGGCGTCTTCTAATCCTCGGGCGGCGCGTTCGTGCCGGCGAGGGGGATGGCGACCGCGCGCGCGGTCGCGAGCGTGATCGCGCGCAGATCCTCGGGCTCGAGGTTGTGGACGTCGGTCTTGCCGGTGCAGCGCGCCATGATCGAGGCCTCGCCCGACAGCGCCTCGATGAACCGCGCGGCGCTTGCGGCGCGCTCGTCGTCGTCGCGGTCCGCCGAGAAGACGATGCGCTCGCCCTCGATCCGCCCGCCGACCGCGAGCGCCATGGAGACGCCGAGGACCGCCGCCCGGCAGCCGAGCGCGATCAGCTTGGCGGCGTCGGTCCCCGAGCGCGCGCCGCCGAAGTAGAGAAGGTCGATGTCCTCCTCGCGATTCATGCCGCGCAGGATCGCGATCGCGTCGCGCAGGGGCGTGAGGTCGGGCGCGGCGGAAAGCTCGGGCCAATCGGGCGCGAGCCCCGATCCGGTGCCGTCGAGGATCAGGAAGTCGAACCCGGCGTCGAGCGCGCGCGGAATCGCCGCGCGCAGATCATCCCCGCCCGCGACCAGGCCGAGACACTGCCCCTCGGCCAGCCGTCGGGCGTCGAGCGCCGCGCGGTCGTCGCGGAAGACATGGACCAGCGCCCGCGCGCTCTCCGACGGACGATCGCCGTCGCCCGCCAGCAACTCGAGCCAGGGCAAGTCGTCGGCCAGCGCGCGCCGGCCGAAATAGGCGCCGCCCACACGGCGCAGCCCCTCGGCGAGCGCGGCGCGGACCTCCTCGGGCGCGTCGTCGAAGCCGGTGACGACGAACGGCGCCTCGACCGTGATCCCGTCGGCGATCACGGTACGCACATTGCAGGCGTCGCGGTAGGGGTCGATCACCAGCCGAGAGAGGTTCGCCGGCAGGAACACGAGATCGTCGAGCGTCGGCGGGTGCGCGCCCGCCGCGCCCGGATGCTGCGCCCGCAGGCGCTTGCGCAGGATCGCGCGCTGGAACGCGGTGTCGCCCGGATCGGCGCGCGCCATCAGGAAGATGTCCTCGCGGTTCTGGACGTTGTAATCGGCCGATCCGGTCTCGGCGTCGCAGCGGTAGCAGCGCGCGGCCTCGATCCGGGCCTCGTGCTCGGTATAGGTGCTCTCGATCTCGGGGAACGCGACCGGCCGCGCGCCGAGCCCGTGGAAGGGCTGCTCCTGGCGCGGGATCACCTCCCAGTCCGGATCCTGGGCGATCGGCACGCGCCGCGTCCGGTAGGGGGTGCGGTAGGGCAGCGGGCTTTCGCGGCCGTCCAGGAACGCCCTGACGTAATAGGCCGCGCGATGGCCGTGATACATCGCCTGCACGATGGTCGAGCCGCCGAACGCCCCGTCGCCCGCGGCGAACACCTTGGGATCGTCGGTGCGCATGCCGTCGAGGTCGGCGCGCACCCGGTCGCCGGCCATCAGGCCGCGGCGGTCGAGCTCCTCGCAGCGGGCCTCCTGGCCGGTGGCGAGAATGACCATGCCGCAGTCGATCTCGAACTCCGAGCCTTCGACGTTGATCGGCCGGCGGCGGCCGTCGGCGTCGGGCTCGCCGAGCTCGGTGCGCACGCAGCGGAGCGCGAAGCGCGCGCCGTCCGCGACCACCGCGACGGGCTGGACGTTGTAGACGAACTCGATCTCCTCGCGCAGCGCCCCTTCGAGCTCGTCGCGCCGCGCCGGGATCTCCTCGGGACCGCGCCGGTAGACCACCTTGACCTCGCGGCAGCCGGGCAGGCGCTTGGCCACGCGGCAGGCGTCCATCGCCACGTCGCCGCCGCCGATCACCAGCACGGTCTCGGGAAGCTCGGGGCGCTCGCCCGCGTTCACCCGGCGCAGGAAGCCGACGCCGTCGACCACGCGCGCGTCGCCCTCGGCGCCCGGGATCGCCATGCCCTTGCCCCACCAGGCGCCGATGGTCAGCAGCACCGCGTCGTGGCGCGCCTTGAGCCCGTCCAGCGTCACGTCGCGGCCGAGCGCGCAGTTGGTGTGCAACGTGATTCCTGGACAGTGGTCGAACAGGCGCGCCATGTCCTCCTCGACCACGCCGGGCGGCAGGCGGAAGGCGGGAATGCCCCAGACCATCATGCCGCCGGGGCGGTCGGTCATCTCGTAGACGTCGACCGCGAAGCCCGCCTCGGCCAGGTCCTGGGCCGCGGTCAGCCCGGCGGGGCCGGCGCCGACGATGGCCACGCTTTCGCGACGCGTGACCGGCGCCTCGGTCGGGCGGAAGTCGCGGCCGAGCTTGTCCATCACGAAGCGCTTGAGGTTGCGGATCGCGATCGCCCCGTCGCTGTCGGCGCGGCGGCAGGCGGGCTCGCAGGGGGCGTCGCAGACCCGCCCGCAGATCGAGCTGAACGGGTTGGTCGCGGTGATGGCCTCGTAAGCCTCTTCGATCCGGCCTTCCCAGATATAGGCGATATAGGACGGCGCGTCGGTGCCGATGGGGCAGGCGACCTGACAGGGCGCGGGCACGAAGTGGGTGTCGCCGCGATCGTCCTTCAGCGCCGCGCCGAGCGCGTCGTTCGGGGTGTCCTCCGCCGGCACCGGGGCGACCCGGTCGATGTCGTAAACGCTCATGGATAACTCAACTCGATTGTGCGCCGAGCGCCGCCCCGCGTTCGCGAAGCTCGGGCCGATAGGGAAGCCGCGTGATCGCCGCCGCCTCGGGCGTGAGCGCCACCAGATCGTCGCGCGAGAGCTCGTGGACGCTCCGGTGGCCGAGGCCGTGCGCCACGGCGGCGAGCTGCCAGCGCAGACTTTCGAGATAGCCGTGGATGTTCTTGGCCTCGGTCGGGATGTTGTAGCGCTTCTCGTGCTCGGGGTCCTGGGTCGCGATCCCCACGACGCATTGCCCGACGTGGCATTGCAGGCAGGCGATGCAGCCGCCGGCGATGATCGCCCCGGTGCCGACGGCGACCGCGTCGGCGCCCAACGCGAGCGCCTTGGCGGCGTCGATGCCGTCCTTGATGCCGCCCATGAGCACGATCTGGATCTGGCCCGCGCGGTCGATCTCGATGAGCGCGTCGAGCGCCTCCTGGATAGCCGAAAGGGTCGGGATGCCGACGTATTCCAGCACCTCGTTGCCGGCCGCGCCGGTCGAGCCCTGAAGCCCGTCGAGCTCGACGAAGTCGAAGCCGTCCTTGAGCGCGATCTTGATGTCGTCGCGCACGCGCCCCGCGCCGAGCTTGACCGAGACCGGAATGCGGTAGCCCG
>CAZHDF010000012.1:0-36901 GCA_964531525.1 uncultured Alphaproteobacteria bacterium
CTCGAGCCGGCGCAAGAGCGGCGGCCTGGAGCGCGTGAAATAGGCGCGCCGGCCGGGCTCAACCCGGTTCGGGACCGCCGCCCTTCCTGAACGGCGCGACCGCGCCGAGAACGTCGATGTCCTCGTCGACTGCCGCGCGTTCCTCATCGAGAAATCGCGCCACCGCGGCGCGCAGCCCCGCATGCGCGATCCAATGGGCGCTGAAGGTGCGCTCGGGCAGATACCCGCGCGCGATCTTGTGGGCGCCCTGGGCGCCGGCCTCGACGCGCGACAGTCCCTCGGCGATCGCGAAGTCGATGGCGCGGTAGTAGCAAAGCTCGAAATGCAGGAAGCGGTGGAATTCGAGCGCGCCCCAGTTGCGCCCGTAAAGCGTGCTCCCGCCGCGCAGATTCAGCGCGCCCGCGATCACCCGGCCGTCGCGCATGGCGAGCACCAGCACGATATCCCCGGCCAGCGTCTCGCCGAGGCGTTCGAAGAACGCGCGGGTGAGGTAGGGAATCCCCCATTTGCCCTCGCTGGTCGCGATATAGCAGGCGAAAAACGCATCCCAGTGGCTCGATCGAATGGCGTCGCCGGTCAGGGTCTCGATGACGATCCCGGCCTCGGCGACGGCGCGGCGCTCGCGCCGGATGGCCTTGCGCTTGCGCGCCGAAAGCGCGGCGAGAAAGTCGTCGAAATCGCGATAGCCCGGGTTGGTCCAATGGAACTGGCAACCCGTGCGCAACAGGAAGCCGGCCTCGCCGAGGCGGCGCCATTCCGCCTCGTTCGGGAAGGTGACATGGACCGAGGAGGCCGCCGCGCGCCGGCAAACCTCGACCATCGCGGCGACCAAGGCGTCATGGGCGCGGGCTTGCGCCTCGGGCGCGAGGTCGCGGCGCGGCATCAGGCGCGGCCCGGTCACGGGCGTGAACGGCACCGCGCATTGCAGCTTCGGGTAATAGCGCCCGCCGGCGCGCTCGAAGGCGTCGGCCCAGCCGTGGTCGAACACGTACTCGCCGTAGGAGTGCGACTTGAGATAGAACGGCGCGACCGCGAGCACGCCCCCCGCCGGGTCCTCGACCGCGAGATGCCGGGCCGCCCAGCCGGTTTCGGCCGTGGCCGAGCCCGAGTCCTCGAGCGCGGCGAGAAAGCCATGGCGCGCAAACGGATTGCTCGCGCCCGCGCAGGCGTCCCAGTCGGCGGCGTCGATATCGTGGATCGAATGGCGGACGCGGACGCCGAGACGCGGGGCGGCGGGTTCGGTCATGCGGTGGGCACGTTTCGCCGGGCGCGATCCGGCCGGTCAGGCGATTTCGAAGACCGCGTCGATCTCGACCGAAACTCCGAGCGGCAGCGCCGGCGCGCCGACCGCGAAGCGTGCGTGCCGTCCCGGGTCGCCGAACACCTCGACCATGAGGTCGGAGGCGCCGTTCACGACCTTGGGCTGGTCGGTGAAATCGGGCGTCGAGTTGACGAAGCCGCCGAGCTTCACGCAGCGGACCACGCGGTCGAGGTCGCCGCCGCAGGCGGCCTTGACCTGGGCCAGGATGTTGAGTCCGCAAAGCCGGGCCGCCTGGTAGCCCTGCTCGACCGTGAGCGCCTCGCCGAGGCGGCCGAGAAAGCGCAGCTCGCCATTCCAGATCGTGATCTGGCCGGACAGGAATACATGGTTCCCGGTCACCACATAGGGGATGTAGTTCGCGGCCGGGGCCGCGGCTTCGGGCAGGTCGATCCCGAGCTCCTTCAATCGCGCGTCGATCTTGCCGGCCATTGGTTTTCCTCCCGTTCGTTGGCGAGCCTTCGGCGAGGTCTATCGCCTCCGCCGGGGGCTGTCAAACGCGGAAAAGCCGGAAGCGCGCAGGGAGTCGGGGCGCGGAGCGGCGAGCTATTCGGCCGCCGTCTCGGTCTCGAGTCGGCGCCAGGGGCGGAGAATGCGCGGCTTGGCGTGCTTGGCGAGATACATCGCCGCGTCGGCCTTGGCGAGAACGGTTTTCGCCTCGTCGTTGGGGCCGAAGTTTTGAATGCCGAAGCTCGCGCGGATCAGGATTTCGTAATCGCCGTAGACGACGACCGCCGCGTTCAGCCGCCGTTCCAAAGCCTCGGCGCGCCGTCGACCGTCGGCGGCGGCGGTATGGACGAGAAGCGCCACGAACTCGTCGCCGCCGAAGCGCGCGACGATGTCGGTCGCCCGGACCGAGCGGTGCAGAATGTCGGCGACCGCCGAGAGCACCGCATCGCCCGCGAGATGGCCGAGCCGGTCGTTGATCGACTTGAAGCCGTCGAGGTCGATGAAGGCGAGGACGCCGGTGGAGCCGAGCCGGTTGGCGACCGCGAGCGTGCGCGTGAACGCGTCATCGAAGCCGCGCCGGTTGAACAGCCCGGTCAACTCGTCGGTGCAGGAAAGCGCCTCGAGGCGGCGTCGGCGCTCCTGCTCGTCGGCGAGCCGGCGATGGGCGTCGGAGGCGACGGCGAGCGCCTCCTCGAGGAGCGCGCGGAGATCGATTTTGTCTCCGGGCGTCTTGGTCGCGCAGGCCGCGAGAAGGCGGTCGGCGATCACGCCGACGCCGGGGACCGGTTGTGTCTCGGTGGTCTGCGCCGCACCCTGCCGGTTGGGCATCCTCGGATTCCTCTTGTTTTTCGCCGGGCTTCACACCGCGGGCACGCTTACCGACGCAAGTGCCGTGCCAGAGATCAAGTATCTGATATGGATGCTTTTTAGTGTGAACGTCGGGGCGGGAAGGGGGGCAGGTTCTGCCGCGCGGCAGCTTTTTCCCGGAAAATTTCGCCGCTCTCCCTGAAACGATCCCGCCGCGAATACCCCACCGGGGCTTGCCATGGCGTACGCGCTCGGCTCCCATGAGCGCCCCGAGGACAAAGAGAGAGGATTGCCCCCATGACCGAGCATCACGAGCCGCCGCACGAGGTCGTCGTCACGAGCGACGCCGAGACGGCGCTTGCCCAGAAGATCGTCGTCGGCCCCCATCGCCTGCGTTCCGACGAGCCGGTATCGCTGGGTGGCGCGGATTCGGGGCCGACGCCCTACGACCTCCTGCTCGCCGGCCTCGGCGCCTGCACGGCGATCACGGTGCAAATGTACGCGGCGCGCAAGGGGTGGCCGCTCGAAGCCGTGACCGTGACGTTGCGCCACGAGAAGATCCACGCCGCCGATTGCGCCGACTGCGAGACCCGCTCGGGCTTTATCGACCGGATCGACAAGACGATCGCCTTCGCCGGGCCGCTCGACGCGGCGCAGCGCGCGCGACTTCTCGAGATCGCCGGGAAATGCCCGGTGAACCGGACCCTGAAATCGGAGGTCGAGATCCGCGACCGCCTTATGGAGTGACGCGGCGGGAAGGCCCCGCTTTCCCGGCGGTGGATCGTCGGTTGACGGCCTCGCCCGGCGAGCACATCTTTGAGATGCCCCCACCGCTTCCTCGCGAGAGAAAACCGATGCCGATCATGCCGATACGGTTCCGCAGGCTTCCGGGTCTTATGACGATTGCGGTCGTCGCCATTTTGCTCGCGGGCCTGTTCGCGAGCGCCGGGCAAGCCGCGACGCTCGCCTCGCACCGCGCGCTCTACCTGCTCAAGGGCGAGAGCAAGGGCGCGGTCGCCATCGACGGCGAGATGGCGTTCGAGACGGTCGACGTTTGCGATGGCTGGACGGTCAAGCAGCAGACGGTGCTGCGCGTCGCCGGGCCGGGTAGCGAGACGCGCAGCCTGATCCGCTCCACGAGCTGGGAATCGAAGGACGGTCGGCGCTTTCGCTTCGAACGCTCGACCCGGCGCAACGGCGTGCTGATCGAGAAAACCGGCGGGCGCGCCGAGATGACCGAGGACGGCGGCGGCACGGTGATCCTGAGCGGAACCGACGCCCCCGAGATCACGCTCCCGCCGGGAACGCTGTTTCCCTCGCGTCACACGGCCGAGTTGGTCGATCTGGCGAAGCGCGGCGAGCGGTTTTTCCTGCGCGTGATCTTCGACGGCTCGGCCGGCGACGTCCCCAACAGGGTCAGCGCCGTGATCGGCAATCCTCGCGAATTGCCCGGTCTCGCGGACCCCTCGGCCACGGTCATCGCTTGGCCGGTTCGGCTCGCCTTCTTCCCGATCGACAAGGAGTCCTCGACGCCCGAGGTCGAGATCGCGGTGCTGATGCAGGAGGACGGCGTCGCTCGCGAGATCGAGCTCGACTATCCCGACATGACCGTGTTCGGCAAGCTCGCCAAATTCATCCCGCTTTCCCCCGCGCCCTGCTGAACAGCGTTCACCGGCGGGCGGCGGTTCAGTCGTCGAGCCGAAAAACCGCCTAACGGCGCGTTAACCCCGATCTTCGAGAGGCCATAGCCAGGCGGCGCCGCGCACGCCGCTCGAATCGCCGTGGCGCGCCCGGACGAGCCGGGTGTCCACGCGGTCCGAGAAGATCCAGCGGTCCCAGAGCGCCGGAACCCGGTCATAGAGCCCGGCGAGGTTCGAGAGCCCGCCGCCGAGCACGATCACCTCCGGGTCGAGGATGTTGACGACGCTCGCGAGCGCCCGGGCGAGCCGCTCCTCGTGGCGCGCGAGCACCGCCCGGGCGCGTGGCTCGCCGGCCTTGGCGCGGGCGGCGATGATCGCCGGATCGGCCGCGTCGCCACCCGCGTCGCGATACGCGCGCGTGAGCGCCGGGCCCGAGAGAAAGGTTTCGATGCAGCCCGCGCGGCCGCAATAGCAGGCCGGTCCCGGGCGCTCGTCGTCCGCGGGCCAGGGCAGGGGGTTGTGGCCCCATTCCCCGGCGATCGCGTTGACGCCGACGACCGGACGGCCCGCGACCACCAGCCCGCCGCCGACGCCGGTGCCGAGGATGACGCCGAAGACCGGATCGGCCCCCGCCGCCGCGCCGTCGCGCGCCTCGGACAGCGCGAAGCAGTTGGCGTCGTTGGCGAGCCGCACGGATCGTCCGAGGGCGTCGCCCAGGTCCCGGCCGAAGGGGCGGCCGATCAGCCAGGTCGAGTTGGCGTTCTTGATAAGCCCGGTGGCGCGCGATTCCGCGCCCGGGATGGCGACGCCGACCGAGCCGCGCGCGGCGAGATCGCGCTCGATCCCAACGACCAGATCGACGATCGTCGCGATCGTGCCCGGGTAATCGCCGCGCGGGGTCGCGACCCGGCGCCGGGCGCGCGTCGCGCCCGCGTCGTCGAGCGCGAGCGCCTCGATCTTGGTGCCGCCGAGGTCGACGCCGATCCGCATCGAGGTCAAAACCCGGCGGCCGCGAGTTCGGCCTCGATCGTTGCCCGCAGGGCGGCCCAGGAATCGAGCCGGTAATGGCATTCGGGCGGCGGGTCGAGCAGACGGTCGAGCCGGGGATCGGCGACGAAATGAAGGCGGCGCACGTCGGCGGCGAGTTCGGCGACGGCGCGGTGGTGGCGCGGGCTGTCGTCGATGAAGAAGCAGGGCGCGGTTGCGCGCGCCGCGAGCTCGGCCACCGCCGGTCCCTTGGTGCCGCTATTGGCGATCAGCGGATAGGCGAAGCCGTGACGGGCGAGCCAGCGGGCGCGCGCCGTCCGCTGGGCCTCGGGGATGTTGCTCAGCACCACGATTTGCGCGCGCCGGGCCAGGACGCGAAGCGCCTCGGCCGCGCCGGGAACGGGCGCGAGGGCCTCGGTGCGCGCGGCGAAGAAATCCGCGATCAGCGCGCGGATCTCCTCCCTGTCGATCGCGTGATCGTCGTCGCGGTGGCGGATATTGCCCATAAGGCGGTAGGACTCATAGGTAAAATAAAGATCGCGGGCGCGGAGAAAGGGATCGAAATCGGCCATGAAGGCGGCGAGGACCTCGTCCACGTCGCAGACGATCAGCGGCCGGCCGCGCGGAATGTCGAGGGTTGCGATCCGGCGCGCGACCCGGGCGTCGTCGTCGGGGGTCATGGCGCGGCGAAGGCGCGTGGCGGGGTTCCGAGGTGGCAAGCCATGTCGGTAAGAATAAAGTAACCTTCCTCCAACTACGATGGCGACATTATCGGGGGAGCGACAAGAGCCTCGCCGCGACCGTCGTAATCGGCGGAGGTCGCGGCTGCGAGCGCCGAAAATGGAGACCATGATGGCCAAGACCGTCCTGATCGTCGAGGATAACGAGCTCAACATGAAGCTCTTTCGCGACCTTCTCGAGGCGCATGGCTTCAATACCCTGCAGACGAAAAACGGTCACGAGGCGCTCGATCTGACGCGCGAGCACCACCCCGATCTGATTATTCTTGACATCCAGCTTCCCGAGGTCTCGGGTCTCGAGGTCACGCGCTGGATCAAGGAAGACGATAGCATCAAGAATATCCCCATCGTCGCGGTCACGGCCTTCGCCATGAAGGGCGACGAGGAAAAGATCCGGGAAGGCGGTTGCGAGGCCTACATGGCCAAGCCGATCTCGGTGAGCCAGTTCATCGAAACGGTAAAGAATTTCATTGGCTAGATAACCGATGTCGGCACGCGTCTTGGTGGTCGACGACCACCCGCTCAACGTCAAGGTTCTCGAAGCGAAGCTCGCCTCCGAGTATTACGAGGTCATCACGGCGGCCGACGGACTGGCCGCGCTCAAGGCCTTGCGCGCCGAGCGCCCCGATATCGTTCTGCTCGACGTCATGATGCCGGGTCTCGACGGCTTCGAGGTCTGCCGGCGCATGAAGGACGATCCCGAGCTGTGGCATATTCCGGTGATCATGGTCACGGCGCTGACCGAGAGCAGCGACCGCGTGCGCGGGCTGGAGGCGGGCGCCGACGATTTTCTCACCAAGCCGATCAACGATACGGCGCTGTTCGCGCGGTTGCGCTCGCTTCTGCGCATCAAGATGATGTTCGACGAGCTGCGGCTTCGCGACGAGACCTTTCTTCAACTCGGCGGCTGCGGCGACCGTCGGCTGATGTCCGACGCCGTCGCCGACGGGCGGATCCTGGTGGTCGAGGACCGCGACGAGGTCGCCGGCATCATCGACGAGGAACTCGGCAAGGAACATTCGGTCACTCGCGTGACCGACGGGGAGGCGGCGCTCGCCTCGCTGTTCGAACGAGACGCCGATCTGGTGATCGTCAGCCTCGATCTCGCGCGGACCGACGGGCTCCGGCTTTGTTCGCAGCTTCGCAGTCGCGAGGAAACCCGTCATCTGCCCGTGCTGATGCTACTCGAGCGCGGCGAGACCGAACGCCTCGCCCGCGGGCTCGACCTCGGCGCCAACGATTATCTCTACCGGCCGATCGATCGCCACGAGCTGGTCGCGCGCACCCGAAGCCAGCTCCGCCAGAAACGCTACCAGGACCGGCTGCGCAGCACCTACCGCCGCACCGTCTCGCTGGCGGTGACCGACGCGCTGACGGGGCTGTACAACCGTCTCTATCTCACCTCGCACCTCGAGGCGCTGCTCGCGAAATCGCTCGACGACAACAAGCCGCTGTCGGCGGCGATGATCGATATCGACCATTTCAAGCAGGTCAACGACACCTATGGCCATGACGTGGGCGACACGGTGCTGCGCGAACTCGCCGGCCGCCTGGGTCGTCTGTTGCGGGCGAGCGATCTGATCGCGCGGCTCGGCGGCGAGGAGTTCGTCGCCGTCATGCCCGATACCGATACGGAGACGGCGGCCGCCGTCACCCGACGAATCCGCGAGGAGATCGCCAACACACCGTTCGCAAGCGACGTGGTCGAAGGCGGCATCGAGGTGACGGTGAGCATCGGCGTCACCGCCTTCGCGGGCGCGGGCGACGCGCCCGGCGCGCTTCTCAAGCGGGCCGACGAGGCGCTCTACACCGCCAAGCGCGGCGGTCGCAACCGAGTGGTCAGCGCCAGCGCCTGACGGGACGCCTTCCCGTCGTTCCCGAAAAGCCAAGCGCAACGAAACGGGCCGGACGCGCGCGCCCGGCCGATCACGGCTCCCGCCAAGGTACCCCGCGAGGGGCGGGCCTTACTTGAGCTTGGTTTCCTTGAACTCGACGTGCTTGCGCACGACCGGGTCGTACTTGCGGAAGGTGAACTTCTCGGTCGTCTTCCGCGGGTTCTTCTTGGTCGTGTAGAAGTACCCGGTGCCCGCCGTGCTTTCGAGCTTGATCAGGATCGTTGCCGGCTTGGCCATGCGCCGCGCCCCTTCAGTCTTGTCGGACCATTGCTGGGGGCGAAGATAGCGGGCGCGGACGCGCTGTCAAGGCCGGGATGCGCCGATGAACCGCGGGTAAGGGGGCGTTAACCATGCTGCGCCGGCCGGGTTCGTTTCCCTCGGTCGGAACGGCGGACGCGGCCGCGCCCGTCGCGATACCAGAACAGCGGGACCGGCCGCGCCGCCGGGCGGTCGGCGGCGCGCGCGGCTTCGTCGAGAACGAAGGTGGTGACGTCGGCGATCGGCAGGTCGGTCCGGTCGCCGAGGGGCACCCAGCGAAGATCGTCCAACTCGCCGTTGCCGCGCAGATCACCGCTCGTTTCATCCGCGCCGACCAGGAAGAAGCGGGTATGGAAGCGCCGGGGGGCGCGGACCGGCGTGATCGCGCGCGCGATCAGGATCAGCGCCTCGGGAGCGGGAACGCATCCGGCGGCGGCGCAGGCGCGGCCGAGGGGAGTGTCGCGCCGGGCGGCGTCGGTCCCGGCGCCCATGGCCCCGCGCCGGCCGACGATCAAGCCGGTCTCCTCGAAGGTCTCGCGAATCGCCGCCATGGCGAGCGCGCGGGCGAGCCGGTCGCCGGCGGAGGAGGGCGACGGAAAATCGCCGGGTTCGACGCAACCGCCGGGAAAGACGTACCAACCGGGCATGAACGAACTCGCCGCCCGCCGTCGTCCCATGAGCGCCGCGCGATCCGCCCCCCGCCCGCGCAGGATCACGAGCGAGGCCGAATCGATCGGACGCGGCGACCGCCGCGCCGGCCGCGCAACGCCCGTCACGCGCGCCTCGCCGCGCACCCGATTCCCGCGCGCGGTCCGCTCAGTCCGCGGTCTCGCCGTCGAGCGCCGCCCGGCCGGCGTCGGTCAGCTTGCAGACCAGCCAGTCCGGTTTGATCGGGTTGCGAATCCATGGCGCGGCCCAGCCCTGGCGAATACAGCTTTGGATCGTCTGCGGGTTCACCGCCTGGCCGTTCTCGTCGAACAGCGGGAGCTTGCCGCCGGGCTGGCCGACGCCGCGCGCGAGCCACCGCCTTTGCGTCGCGCTGGGACGCGTCCGGCGAAAGCCCGGAATGGCCGACGACGCCTCGTGCCCGGCGAGCCGGGCCGTGCCCGTTCCACGCCTGGTCATTCTGTCCTCCCTGACCCGTCATGGTATCGCAGACGGCCCTGTTTCGCCACCCCGGCGGGAGAGGCGGCGCGGTTCGTTGTCGGAAACCACGCGCGGGACCGCCGCAATCGCACAAAGGCGCGTTCGGCGGGGATTTCGCTTGCCCGCGAGACGCATGTTGGCTAGTTGTCATTGGCCCCGCGCGGGCGGTAAACTTCGCGCCCTCCGCGTAACGGGGAACAGGGACGGAACGATAAAAGGGCCAATGAGCCGATGAATTCGCGCAAACCGTGCGAGACGCGGGCGCCGTCTATGCGCCGGCCGGCTTGAACGAGCGGGGAGGCCGGCGTGGAATATTTTCTCCAACAACTCATCAACGGCATCACGCTGGGGATGATCTACGGCTTGATCGCGATCGGTTACACGATGGTCTACGGGATCATCGGCATGATCAATTTCGCCCATGGCGAGATTTACATGATCGGCGCGTTCATCTCGCTCATCTCCTTCCTGCTCCTGGGGGTGGCCGGCATCACCTGGGTGCCGCTCGAACTGCTGATCGTGCTCGTCGTCGCCATGCTGTTCACCTCGATCTACGGCTGGACGGTCGAGCGCCTCGCGTATCGTCCGCTACGCGGCTCGTTCCGGCTCGCGCCGCTGATCTCGGCGATCGGCATGTCGATCTTTTTGCAGAATTACGTTCAGCTCCTTCAGGGCGCGCGGATCAAGCCGCTGCCGCCGGTCATCCAGGGCGGTTTCGTGATCCTCGATTCGGGCGGCTTCGCCGTGAGGCTCAGCTATGTGCAGATCTTCATCGTGATCGTGACGATCACCCTGATGCTTCTGTTCACGGCCTTCATCGGTCGCACGGCGCTCGGCCGGGCGCAGCGCGCCTGCGAGCAGGACCGCACCATGGCGTCGCTTCTCGGCATCAATGTCGACCGGACGATCTCGCTCACCTTCGTGATCGGCGCCGCGCTCGCGGCGGTCGCCGGCATGATGGTGATGATGTATTACGGCGTGGTGCATTTCTTCATCGGCTTCCTGGCCGGCATGAAGGCATTCACCGCCGCGGTGCTCGGGGGGATCGGCTCGTTGCCCGGGGCCATGCTGGGCGGGCTTCTGATCGGCCTGATCGAGGTTTTCTGGTCGGCCTATTTCACGCTCGAATACAAGGACGTCGCGGCGTTCTCGATCCTCGTCCTGGTCCTGATTTTCCGGCCCTCGGGGCTGCTCGGCAAACCGGAAATCGAGAAGGTCTGAGCGCATGGCCGTCGACAGCATGATCGCCGGGCGAACCCTCGACGTCCCCGCCGTGTTGAAGGAATGCGCGCTCGCCGCCGCGATCGCTTTCGCGCTCGCCATTACCATGGTCGGGTTCGAGACCGTGCAGGTCGGCGTGTCGCTCGAGGTTCAGACCCGCTTCGCCGACGTCGCCGCCACGGTGGTTTACGTATTTTTCGGCCGCCTGGGTTTCGCCCTGATCCGCGAGGGCTATCCGTTGTCGCCGCTCCTCGGCGGGTTCGGCGTCGGCGGCACGATGATCGCCCTTCTCCTGAGCGGCAACGACGGCGTGCTTCCCTTCGAAGCGGTCATCGTCAAATGGATCGTCGCGCTGTTCGCGCTCGTCATCGGGTTGCGCGCGGCCTTGCAGTTGCGGCGCGCCGAGGCGCCGGAGGCCGAGGTCGACCGCGACACGGCCATGGACCGGGTCGGCGCCTGGGTGCAGCGCTCGGCGATCTGGCTCGGCCCGATCGCGCTGGTGTTCGCGATCGCGTTGCCCTTCATGCCGTTCGCCGATCGCCGCTTCATCGACCTCGCGATCCTGGTGATGACCTACGTCATGCTCGGCTGGGGGCTGAACGTGGTGGTCGGTTTGGCCGGGTTGCTCGATCTCGGCTATGTCGCGTTCTACGCGGTGGGCGCCTACAGCTATGCGCTGCTGGCGCTCAACTTCGGGATCTCGTTCTGGCTGAGCCTGCCGCTCGCGGGCGTGCTGGCGGCGAGCGCGGGCGTGATCCTCGGGTTTCCGGTCCTTCGCCTGCGCGGCGACTATCTGGCGATCGTCACGCTCGGCTTCGGCGAGATGATTCGCATCATTCTGATCAACTGGTACGCCCTCACCAACGGTCCCGACGGGTTGTCGAGCATTCCGCGGCCGAGCTTCTTCGGCCTGCCGTTCACCCGCCGTCCGGGGGAGGGCGTGACCGCGTTCCATCAGTTCTTCAATCTCGATTATTCGACGCTGCATCGAATCATCTTTCTCTACTACCTGATCCTGGCGCTCGCGCTGATCACCAATTTCTTCACGCTGCGCATCCGCAAGCTGCCCATCGGACGGGCTTGGGAAGCCTTGCGCGAGGACGAGATCGCCTGCCGCTCGCTCGGCATCAACCCGACCAACACCAAGCTCACGGCGTTCGGCATCGGCGCCATGTTCGCCGGTTTCGCGGGATCGTTCTTCGCCACCCGCCAGGGGTTCATCAGCCCGGAGAGCTTCACCTTCATCGAATCCGCGCTCATTCTTTCGATCGTGGTGCTCGGCGGCATGGGCAGTCAGATCGGCGTGGTGGTCGCCGCCATCCTTCTGATCGGCATGCCCGAGTGGTTCCGCGACTTGCAGCAGTACCGCATGCTCGCCTTCGGCGCCGGCATGGTGGGAATCATGGTCTGGCGGCCGCGCGGTCTTCTCGCGCACCGCGATCCGACGATCCTGCTGTCCAAATTCCGCGCCAAGCGAAAGGCCTCGCCATGACCGCCGCCGAACAGCGGGCCGGCGGCGATCCGGCCGTCTATATCGCCCCCCGGCCGATCCTCACGGTCGAGCATCTGACCATGCGGTTCGGCGGGCTGATCGCGATCGACGATCTGTCCTTCGTCGCCGGCGCGACCGAGATCACCGCGATCATCGGCCCCAACGGCGCCGGCAAGACGACGGTGTTCAACTGCCTTACCGGCTTCTATCAGCCGACCGTCGGCCGGCTGACATTGCACCTGCCGAACCGGCCGCTCTATCTCGAGCGGATGGAGGGCTTCCGCATCGCCCAGGCGGGCGTCGCGCGCACCTTCCAGAACATCCGCCTGTTTCCGGGAATGTCGGTGCTCGAAAACCTGGTCGCGGCCCAGCACGTCAAGCTGATGCGGGCGTCGCTGTTCACGATCGGCGGCCTGTTCAATCTGCCGCGCTATCGCCGCGCCGAGGACGAGGCGGTCGAGAAGGCCGAATACTGGCTCGACAAGGTTGGCCTGGTCGATCTCGCCGACGAGAACGCGGGCAATCTGCCCTATGGGGCGCAGCGCCGGCTCGAGATCGCGCGCGCCATGTGCACCGATCCGGTGCTTCTCTGTCTCGACGAGCCGGCCGCCGGGCTGAACCCGCGCGAATCCGCCGAGCTCAACGAGCTTCTGGTCTTCATTCGCGACGAGCACCGGATCGGGCTGTTGCTGATCGAGCATGACATGAACGTGGTGATGGGAATTTCGGACCACATCGTCGTTCTCGACTATGGCAGCAAGATCTCCGACGGCACGCCCGAGATGGTGCGCGGCGATCCCAACGTGATCCGCGCCTACCTCGGCGACGAGGATGAGGACGGCGACGGCGACGGCGACGGCGACGGCCAGGGGGCGGCGGGATGCTGAGCATCGCGGGCGTTTCCGCGGCCTATGGCCGGATCAAGGCGTTGCGCGGCGTCGACATCGAGGTCAACGCCGGCGAGATCGTCACCCTGATCGGCGCCAACGGCGCGGGCAAGTCGACGTTGTTGATGACGATCTGCGGCAACCCGCGCGCCCAGAGCGGGCGCATTGTCTTCGAGGGACACGACATCACGCGCCAGCCGACGTTCGAGATCGTGCGCCTCGGCATCGCCCAGGTGCCCGAGGGGCGCCGAATCTTCCCGCGCATGACCGTGCTCGAAAACCTCCAGATGGGCGCGACGACGGCCGACCCCGAGCATTTCGATCAGGATATCGCGCGCGTGTTCGAGCTGTTCCCCATCCTCAAGGAGCGCCAGAGTCAGCGCGGCGGCACGCTTTCGGGTGGCGAGCAGCAGATGCTGGCGATCGGCCGCGGGCTGATGAGCCGTCCCCGGCTTCTGCTTCTCGACGAGCCGTCGCTGGGGCTCGCGCCGATCCTGGTCAGGCAGATCTTCGAGGTCATCCGCGAGATCAACGAAAGCCAGGGAGTCACGGTCTTCCTGGTCGAGCAGAACGCGTTCCACGCGCTTCGGCTCGCGCATCGCGGCTATGTCATGGCCACCGGGCGGATCGTGTTGCAGGGTTCGGGCGAGGATCTGCTTGCCGACGAGGAGGTCCGCAAGGCCTACCTCGAAGGCGGGCATTAGCTCGGGAGGGCGGCGATGGAAGAAATTCTCGGCGCGAGCGTTCCGGTCTTCATCGGGCTCACGGTCTTCATCATCGGCGGCGCCGCCTACCTCACCGGACAGGCGGTGGCGTCGAGCTGGCGCCCGCCCTGGCAGGTGGTCGCCTATTGCGTGCTTCTCGCCTTCGTCGACCGGTTCCTCACATGGGGGTTGTTCGACGGTCCGGGGCTTTCGCTCCCGGGCTATCTGGTCGATCTGGCGGTGCTCGTCGCCATCGGGCTTTTCGCTTTCCGCATCACCCGGGTCGCCAGGATCGTGGGCCAGTATCCCTGGCTTTACGAGCGGGTCGGGCTGATGCGTTATCGCGAGCGCCCCGGCGCGTAGCGCCCCGCCAGTTGCGCGGCCCGCGAACGCGACCCGGGAAACGGGCCCGCGAGTCCTTGCCGCAATTCGTGCGCGTGATAAATTACGGTGTTTCAACGTCGAAATCAGAGATCTGCGATAAATCGCAGCGAATGGACGGCAACGCATCTCCGCGGGCGCGGGGGCGACCGTCGTAACTCAGGGAGAGACAGGAAAATGAAGAATCTCAAAACGGCGGTTCTCGCCTTTGCGGCCGCGACGGCCTTCGGCGGGATCGCGGCCCACGCCGAGATCGTGATCGCGACGGCGGGTCCCATGACCGGTCAGTATGCCTCGTTCGGCGAGCAGATGCGGCGCGGCGCCGAAATGGCGGTCGCCGACATCAACGCCGCCGGCGGCGTTCTCGGCCAGAAGCTGCGGCTCGAGATCGGCGACGACGCCTGCGATCCGAAGCAGGCGGTCGCGGTCGCCAACGAGTTCGTCGGCAAGGGCGTGGTCTTCGTGGCCGGGCATTTCTGCTCGGGCTCGTCGATCCCGGCGTCCAAGGTCTACGAGGAGGAAGGAATCCTCATGATCTCGCCGGCCTCGACCAATCCCAAGCTGACCGACGAGGGCGGCGACAACGTGTTCCGCGTCTGCGGTCGCGACGACCAGCAGGGCGAGGTCGCGGGCGCCTTTCTCGCGAAGAACTACGCCAACAAGCGGATCGCCATCGTCCACGACAAGCAGGCCTATTCGAAGGGCCTCGCCGACGAGACCAAGAAGCAGCTCAACGCGTTGGGCGTCAAGGAAGTGCTCTATGACACCGTCACCGCGGGCGAGCAGGACTACTCGGCGCTCGTCAGCAAGCTCAAGGCCAACAACATCGACGTGCTCTACTACGGCGGCTATCACCCCGAGGCCGGCCTGATCGTGCGCCAGATGCGCGACCAGGGCCTCAAGGCGCAGCTCATCTCGGGCGACGCGCTGGTCACCCAGGAGTATTGGGCGATTACCGGCTCGGCCGGCGAGGGCACGCTGATGACCTTCAGCCCCGATCCGCGGAAGAATCCGATCGCGGCGCCGGTGGTGGCCAAGTTCCGGGCCACCGGCTACGAGCCGGAGGGCTATACCCTCTACACCTACGGCGCGATTCAGGCGTTTGCCCAGGCGGCGGAGAAGGCCGGCTCGATCGACCTCGACAAGCTCATCTCGGCGCTCAGGTCGACCCAGTTCGAGACCGTTCTCGGCAAGATCGGCTTCGATAAGAAGGGCGACGTGACCGCCCCGGGCTACGTGTTCTACCAGTGGCACAACGGCGAGTACGACTACGCCAAGACGATGTAACGCATCGCTCTTCGGTCGAATAAAGACGGCCCGGCGGGAACGCCGGGCCGTTTCTCTTTGGAGGATCGGGGGAGGATCGGAGCGATCCCGCGGGCGCGGGGTTACTTCGCCTTGCGTCCGCCGGCGCGCCGGCCGCCGCGCTTGCGCCCGAGCCCGATCTTCTTCGCGAATTGCGAGCGCTGCGCCGCATAGTTCGGCGCAACCATGGGATAGTCGGCCGGCAGACCCCATTTCGCGCGGTATTCCTCGGGCGTCATGCCGTAGGTGGTGCGCAGATGCCGCTTGAGCATCTTGAGCTTCTTGCCATCCTCGAGGCAGACGATGTAGTCGGGTGTCACCGACTTGCGGATCGAGACGGCGGGTTTCGCCGGCTCCTGCTTGCCCGCGCCCTCGCCGCTCGCCTGGGCGCTCAGCGCCGAATAGACCGAGCGGATCACGTCGGGAATCTTCGTGCCCGCGACCTCGTTGTGACCGACATATGCCGCAACGATTTGCGCGGTCATGCGCAATATTTCATCCTGGGCGGCCTTGGCGGTATTTTCGTTATCCATGATCACCATTCCTTTTCATGGTCGCGGTCGGACGCTTAGTTGGCACGTCGCGATTTATCTGTCAATGGGAATCGCATGATAAATTTACTTCACGTCCGAATTTCCCCTTGTCATTCGTCTAGTCACGAAAGAAAAACCCACGCAAAACGGGTATTCGCACTGCACCTTTGGGAGGTTCGACAGTCCTGATCGCGGATGTCGCGCTTCGTTTCTCGCCGCTTGTGGCCGCTTGGCGCATGGCCCCAAGATATGCTACTAGACCGAAGGTCCCTCCCGGACGTTCGGGGACGAAGAAGCGAGGAACGAAAATCCGCGAAGCCATGGGCGGGGGTGTCGAAAACTCTCCGCGCGGGCATTCGCGCGTGGAAGGGCCGGCCCGCGCGACGACCGGGCGAGCGGGAGTCGCACGGAAACGAGTTCGCGATAAACGATGGAAGCGAGGCGCCTGCCATGTCTCTCGCAGATGTTCGAGACGACGAAACCGGTTTTTTCACCCAGCCGCTGGCCGAGCGCGATCCGGCGGTGATGGGCGCGATCGCGCGCGAGCGTGATCGCCAGGACGACGGCATCGAGCTGATCGCGTCCGAGAACATCGTCAGCCGCGCGGTTCTCGAGGCGCAGGGCTCGGTACTCACCAACAAATACGCCGAGGGCTACCCCGGGCGGCGCTACTACGGCGGTTGCGGCTTCGTCGACGAGATCGAGGCGCTCGCGATCGAGCGCGCGAAGGAACTGTTCGGCTGCGCCTTTGCCAATGTTCAGCCTCATTCGGGCGCCCAGGCCAACCAGGGCGTGTTCATGGCGCTGGTCCGCCCGGGCGATACGATCCTCGGCCTCGCGCTCGCCGCCGGCGGCCATCTCACCCACGGCGCGGCGCCCAATCAGTCGGGCAAGTGGTTTCACGCGGTCCAGTACGGAGTGCGCCCCGAGGACGGGCGCATCGACTACGACGCGCTCGCCGAACTCGCGCGCGAGCACAAGCCGCGGCTGATCATCGCCGGCGGTTCGGCCTATCCGCGCTTCATCGATTTCCCGCGCTTTCGCGAGATCGCCGACGAGGTCGGCGCCTACCTCATGGTTGATATGGCGCATTTCGCGGGGCTGGTCGCGGGCGGCGTCCATCCCAGCCCGTTGCCCCATGCCCATGTGGTCACGACAACGACCCACAAGACCCTGCGCGGCGCGCGCGGCGGCATGATCCTCTGCAACGACGAGGACCTCGGCAAGAAGATCAATTCGGCGATCTTCCCGGGCCTTCAGGGCGGGCCGCTCATGCATGTGATCGCGGGCAAGGCGGTGAGCTTCGGCGAGGCGCTCAAGCCCGAGTTCAAGGAATACGCCAAGGCCGTCGTCGACAACGCCCGGGTGCTCGCCGAAACGCTCATGGCGCGCGGCTACGATATCGTCTCGGGCGGGACCGACACCCATCTCATGCTGGTCGATCTGCGCTCCAAGGGCCTGACCGGGCGCGACGCCGAGAAGTCCCTTGAGGCGGCGGCGATGACCTGCAACAAGAACGCGGTGCCCTTTGATCCCGAGAAGCCGACCGTGACCTCGGGCATTCGCCTCGGCACGCCGGCGGCGACCACGCGCGGGTTCAGGACCGCCGAGTTCAAGCGCGTCGGCGAGTTGATCGCGGACGTGCTCGACGGGCTCGCGGTCAACGGCGACGACAACGGCGCGGCCGAGACGGCGGCGCGCGAGCAGGTGCGGGCGTTGTGCCGGCGCTTCCCAATTTACCCCGTCGGCGGCTGACGCCAGACAAGGAGAAGGCGCGAGATGCGATGCCCGTTCTGCGGTAGCGAGGATACCCAGGTCAAGGATTCGCGTCCGACCGAGGACGCCAATGCGATCCGCCGCCGGCGCCAATGCGTCGATTGCGGCTCGCGCTTCACGACCTTCGAGCGGGTGCAGCTTCGCGAGCTCACCGTCATCAAGTCGAGCGGCGCGCGCGTGCCCTTCGACCGCGACAAGCTGGTGCGCTCGATCTCGATCGCCGCGCGCAAGCGGCCGATCGATCCCGAGCGCATCGAGCGCCTCGCCAACGGCATTCAGCGCCGTCTCGAAAGCTCGGGCGAGCCCGAGGTGCGCTCCAGCATGATCGGCGAGATGGTAATGGACGCGCTCGCCGGGCTCGATCAGGTGGCTTACGTGCGCTTCGCGTCGGTCTACCGCAATTTCCGCGAGGCGAAGGATTTCGAGGCCTTCGTCGGCAAGCTGGGCGGCGAAAACGACTGATCAAATCGATCTCCGGTTCATGGACGTCGCGCTGGGCCTGGCCCGGCGCGGGCTTGGCGTGGTTTGGCCCAATCCAGCGGTCGGCTGCGTTCTGGTGCGCGATGGCCGAGTGGTCGGTCGCGGCTGGACCCGACCCGGCGGCCGGCCGCACGCCGAGACCGAGGCGCTCGCGCGCGCCGGCGCGGCGGCGCGCGGCGCGACCGCCTATGTCACCTTGGAGCCCTGCGCCCACCGGGGCAAGACCCCACCCTGCGCCGATGCGCTGATCGAGGCCGGCATCGCGCGCGCGGTCGTCGCCCTCGACGACCCCGATCCTCGGGTCTCGGGGCGTGGACGCAAGCGGCTCGCCAAGGCGGGCGTCGTCGTCGAGATCGGGGCGCGGGACGCCGAGGGGGCCGAGCTCAACGCGGGCTTTTTCATGCGTATCAGGGAAGGGCGGCCGCTGGTCACCCTCAAGACCGCGACCACGCTCGATGCGCGCATCGCGACCCATGAGGGCGAAAGCCGCTGGATCACCGGCGAGACCGCGCGGGCGCGGGCGCATCTTCTGCGCGCGCGCCACGACGCGGTGATGGTCGGCGTCGGCACCGCGATCAGCGACGATCCGCGCCTCGACTGCCGGCTCTCGGGGCTGGCGGCGTCCTCGCCGGTGCGGGTGGTCGTCGACGGTCGCCTCCGCCTGCCGCTGACCTCGGCGGTGGTGCAGGGGGCGCGCGGGCAGCCGACCTGGCTGATCACGCGCAAGGATGGCGACGCGAGCCGCCGCGCCGCCTTCCGCGACGCCGGGGTCGAATTGATCGACGTCGCCCTCGACGACGACGGCAATCTCGACCTCGCGGCGGCGATGCTTGCGCTCGGGAAACGCGGCCTCACCCGCCTGCTGGTCGAGGGCGGCGGGCGGCTGAACGCGGCGCTCTTGCGCGCTCGCCTGGTCGATCGACTGGTCTGGTTCCGCGCCGCCCGGCTGATCGGTGGCGACGGCGTGGCGATGGCGAGTGCCTTCGGCATCGACCGGCTGGCCGACGCCCCCCGTTTCCGGCGCCTCTCGGTCATGCCGGTGGGCGACGATCTGATGGAAACCTACGCGCGAATCCCTTAGGTTGCGGCCATGTTCACGGGGATCGTCAGCGACGTCGGCCGGCTACGCGCGGTCGAGGGGGAGGCCGAGCGCCGGTTCGAGATCGAAACCGGCTATGACGCCGGCGAAATCGCGATCGGCGCCTCGATCGCCTGCGCGGGCGTCTGTCTGACGGTGGTCGAAACCGGGACCGACTGGTTCGCGGTCGACGTTTCGCCCGAGACCCTCGCCCGCACGACGCTTGGCGGCTGGCGCGCGGGGCGGCGGATCAATCTCGAACGCGCATTGCGGGTCGGCGACGAGCTCGGCGGGCATCTGGTGCTCGGCCATGTGGACGGGATCGCCCGGGTCGTCGGGCGCGAGCCCGCGGGCGCCTCGCAATGCTTCGCCTTCGCCGCGCCCGCGCCGCTCGCCCGCTTCATCGCCGAGAAGGGCTCGGTCGCGCTCGACGGGGTGTCGCTCACGGTCAACCGGGTCGCGGGCGAGCGATTCGAGATCATGCTCATCCCCCATACCCTCGCCGAGACGACCTTCGGCGCGCTCGAGACGGGGGATGCCGTGAACCTGGAGGTCGACGTGCTTGCGCGCTATGTTGCGCGCCTGAATGCAAGGGGTGAGCCGTGAGCGACGAGTCCGAGTTTCTGTCGAGCATCGAGGAGGTCATCGAGGACGCCCGCAACGGGCGCATGATCGTGCTGGTCGACGACGAGAGCCGCGAGAACGAGGGCGACCTCGTGATCCCGGCGCAGCTCGCGACCCCGGCGGCGATCAACTTCATGGCCAAGCACGGGCGCGGGCTGATCTGCCTGCCGCTCACCCGGGAGCGGGTCGAGCAGCTCGGCCTGCCCTTGATGGCCAAGCGCAACGAGACCCGCCACCAGACCGCCTTCACGGTCTCGATCGAGGCCCGCGAGGGCGTCTCCACCGGGATCTCGGCGGCCGACCGGGCGCATACCATCGCGGTCGCGATCGACCCGACCAAGGGGCGCGACGACATCGGCAGCCCGGGCCACGTCTTTCCGCTGGTCGCCCGCGACGGCGGCGTGCTGGTGCGCGCCGGCCATACCGAGGCGGCGGTCGATCTCGCGCGGCTCGCGGGGCTCTACCCGGCGGGCGTGGTCTGCGAGATCATGAACGACGACGGCACCATGGCGCGCCTGCCCGATTTGGTGCGCTTCGCCCAGCGCCACGGCATCAAGGTCGCGACCATCGCCGATCTGATCGCCTATCGCCTGCGCTACGAGCGCGTCATCCGGCGCAGCCAGGAAGGCATGATCAACAGCCGCTTCGGCGGCGAGTTCCGCCTGTATACCTACGTCAACACCATCGACGGGGGCGAGCATATGGCGCTGGCCAAGGGCGATCTCGCCAAGCCCGGGCCGGTGCTGGTGCGGGTCCATGTGCTCGACCTTCTCGACGACGTGCTCGGCGATGCGGCGAGCGGCCGCGCGGGCGAGATCGAGGCGGCCATGCGCGAAATCGACGCCGCCGGGCGCGGCGTCCTGGTACTGATCCGCGATTTCGCCGGCGGCGGCATCGCGGCTAGGCTGCGGGCGCGTCACGGCCAGGAGCCGGCCAGCGGCGACAACGGCCGGGGGATACGCGAGATCGGTACCGGCGCGCAGATCCTTCTCGACCTCGGGGTGCGCGAGATGATCGTTCTGTCGAACAGCAAGCGTCCGCTGATCGGCCTCGAGGGCTATGGCTTGAGCGTCGTCGAGCAGCGGGCGATTCCGGGAACCGAGGACTAGATCCGAGATGACGCGCCCCCCCCATGTCCTGATCGTCGAGGCGCGGTTCTACCCCGATATCGCCGACGAACTGGTGCGCGGCGCCGTCGCGGCGCTCGAGGCCGCGGGCGCGACCCATGAGCGCATCGAGGTTCCCGGCGCCTTCGAGATTCCCGCCGCCGTGCGCTTCGCGATGGAAAGCGGGCGGTTCGACGGCTACGTCGCGCTCGGCTGCGTGATCCGAGGCGAGACCAGCCATTACGACTATGTCTGCGGCGAAAGCGCGCGCGGTCTCGCCGATCTCGCCAGCCAGCGGCTCGCGGCCATCGGCTACGGCATTCTCACCTGCGAGAACCGCGACCAGGCGATGGCGCGCGCCTCGGTCGAGGGCGGGCGCAACAAGGGCCGCGACGTGGCCGAGGCCTGCCTCGCGATGGTCGCGCTCAAGCGGCGCTTCGCCGGAGACGCGTCGTGAGCGGCGCGGCCGATGCGCGCCATGATTTCGCGGCCCGCAGCGCCGCGCGGCTGGCCGCCGTTCAGGCGCTCTATCAGATCGAGATGAGCAATGCCCGGGCCGGCGACGTGATCGACGACTTCCTCGTCCGCCGGCGCGGCGCCGAATCGGACGAGGACGGGAGCCTCGCCATGGACGCCGAGACCTTTAGCGGCCTCGTGCGCGGCGTGACCGGGCGGATCGAGGAGATCGACGGCCATATCGACGGGGCGCTCGAGAAGGGCTGGCGCGTCGCGCGCCTCGAACGCGTGCTGCGCGCGGTCCTGCGCGCCGGCTGCTTCGAGCTTCTGGCCAGCCCCGAGGTCCCGGCGCGGGCGGTGATCGACGAATATATCGAGGTCGCCCACGCCTTCTTCGGCCGCACCGAACCGGCGCTCGTCAACGGGGTGCTCGACCGGCTCGCCCGCGCGCTCCGCCCGGACGAGTTCGCCGCCGCCTGAGCGGCGGCCGCCATGGATGAATTCGACCTGATCGCCGAGCTTTTCGCTCCCCTCGCCGAGGGAGAGGCCGGGGCGCGCGGCCTCGCCGACGACGCCGCGGTCCTCGATCCGACGCCGGGCCGGGCGCTGGTCATCGCCGCCGACGCGCTCGTCGAGGGGGTTCATTTCCTGGCCGACGACGCTCCCGATCTGGTGGCGCGCAAGCTGTTGCGGGTCAATCTCTCCGACATGGCGGCGATGGGGGCCGAGGCGCGAGGCTACCTCTTGACCGTCCAGATTCCGCGCGACCGCGACGACGCCTGGCTCCGCGCCTTCGCCGCCGGGCTGGCCGCGGACCAGCGCGAGTTCGCCGTGACCCTGCTGGGCGGCGACACGGTCTCGACCCCGGGGCCGTTCGCGGCCTCGATCACCATGTTGGGCGAGGCGCCGCCGGGCGCGGCGCTGGGCCGCGACGGCGCCGCGGCGGGCGAGGCCGTCTATGTCTCGGGCACGCTGGGCGACGCGGCGCTCGGGCTCGACTCACTCAAGGGACGGCTCGACGACCTCGCGCCCGAGGACCGCGCCGCGCTGATCGAGCGTTATCGCCTGCCGCGCCCGCGCTTGGCGCTGGGATGCGCCCTGCGCGGGCTCGCGAGCGCCGCGATCGACATTTCCGACGGACTGGTCGCCGATCTCGGCCATATCGCCGATCGCTCGGGCGTCGCCATCGAGATCGACGCCCGCTTGCTGCCGCTTTCGCCCGCCGCCGCGCGCGCGATCGCGGCCGAGCCCGGGCGCCGCGTCCGAGCGCTCGCGGGCGGCGACGACTACGAGCTTGCCTTTACCAGCGCCGCCGGCGACGACGCCGTCGCGATGCTGTCGCGGACATTATCGCTGCCCATTACGCGGATCGGGTGCGTGGGCGCGGGAAAAAACATCATGGTTAACGGCACCGACGGCATCGCCCTGGAACCGGGGGGCGGAGGCTACCGGCATCGTTAAAATCGCGCGCGACCTCGCGTCTCGGCATGGCATGCATGCGTATGATGCAATTGTCATGACCGATTGGTGGAATTAAGGTAACGCGCGAGGATGGACGTACAGGTATTGGGAGGAGTGGGCCATGTTGGCCATGCAGATGTCGATTCGCCTAGGTGCCGACCGCGACCGAGCCACCGTTCACGGCCATATGTCGAGTTGCGCGGCACGCTTGGCGCATCGTCCCGGCCTGATCCACGCGTCTTGCCTTTATGACGAAGAAACATATCGTTATGAGCCGTTTTATATCTGGAGAGACAACGGCGCTCTTCGTAGTTTCCTGTTCGGCGATTCGTTTACCGAGGTGGTCGAGACTTGCGGCCGGCCGCGCGTGCGAACCTGGAGCGTGCTCGAATTCGACCGCACCGCGAGCGCCGGCTCGCCGACCTTCGCGGTGCGCGAGATCGATGCGGTCGCGAGTGGTGAATCGCTTTGCCAGGTCGCGCGCCGCGAGCGCGAGCGCCATCGTCACATCCTCCAGTCTCCCGGCCTGATCGCCCACGGCATCATGTTCGATCCCGACCGCTGGGAGGTCGTTCGCCTGGGGCTGTGGCGCGATGCCGATTGCGTCGAGCCGGGCGATGCCGATTGCATCGACACCTATCGCGTCACCGAGTTCCTGCGCCCCGCCTCGGGCAGCGCCTGACGCCGCCACCGAACTTTCTCCACCGCTTCGACCGATTCCGTTCCCGCCGTAATCCCGGCGGGATCGTTTTTTCTCCTTTCGCGCGTATATTCGCGGCCGTCATTCACCGTTTCTTGAGGATGGGCTGCGACCATCGGGGGGCGACGACGGCGCGCGGGTTTCCCATGGCGACGGCCGCCGTTCGCGAATTTACAAGCGAGCGAATGAAAAAAATTCTGATTATCGTGGTCGCCCTGGCCGTTCTCGGCGGCGGGGGCTTCTTCGCCTGGACCAAGTTCATGGGCGGCGAGGACAAGCCGGTCGATGGTTCGCTGCAAGCCTCGCGCACGGACCCGGTCTACGTCGAGATGGACCCGCTCACGGCGCCCTTCATCCGCGACGGCAAGTTCGCGCAATACGTCGTTCTGGTCGTCAATCTCGAGGTCGCCAACGACAAGAACGCCGAGATCGTCCAAAGCGAGATGCCGCGGCTGCGCGACGCCTTCGTGCGCGAGCTTCACGCGCTCGCCGCCATGCGGCCGTCCGATCAGCGGCTTATCAACGTCGCCCGGGTCAAGGCGCGCCTGCTCGCCGGAGCCAATCGGGTGACCGGACCCGGCGTGATCCGCGACGTCCTTATCCAGCTCGCCCATTAAGCGCGTTCCCTTCGAAGTCGGGCCGGCGCATCGATTGCGCGGCCCGTCGGGCGTTCAAATGCCGCGCGGGCTTTCTCTTTGTATAAGCTCAAGGCATAAGCTCGCGCGCGCCGGCCAATCAAACCAGGAACATATTCATGGGTTGATTGGGATGGATTGGCGCCGACTTAACCTATTCATGCCCCGGTTTCCCCGAACGACTGCCCGGTTGCGTTGAGCGATCATCTCTGGCATGTTCCGCGCGACCTTTCCGCCGATGCCGCGGGGCCGCCCGTATGGGTTCGCCGAGCGGGAGCCGGCAGCAAATTCCGACAGAGTTTCGAGGGGAATTCTCGATGCCTACCGCCTATTGGTTCGCCGTCGTCAGCGGCGTCGTCGCGCTGATCTATGGTCTGTTCGCCGCGCGTTCGGTGCTCGCCTCGAGCGTGGGCACGGAGCGCATGCAGGAGATTTCGGCCGCCATCCAGGAAGGCGCGCGCGCCTATCTCAATCGCCAGTATCTCACCGTCGCCATGGTCGGCGTCGTGATCTTCGCCATCCTCTGGGCGCTTCTGGGATTGCGCTCCGGCGTCGGGTTCCTGATCGGCGCCGTGCTTTCGGGGTCTGCGGGCTATATCGGAATGAACGTTTCGGTCCGCGCCAACCTGCGCACCGCCGACGCCGCCCGCAGGGGGCTCGCGCCCGCGCTCGCGATCGCCTTCCGGGCCGGCGCGGTGACCGGGCTTCTGGTCGTCGGCCTCGGGCTCCTGGGCGTCAGCGTCTATTACGGTATTCTACGGGCTTCCGGCGTGTCGCTCAACGAGACCATCAGCGCGCTGGTCGCGCTTGGCTTCGGCGGCTCGCTGATCTCGATCTTCGCCCGTCTCGGCGGCGGGATATTCACCAAGGGCGCCGACGTGGGCGCCGATCTGGTGGGCAAGGTCGAGGCCGGCATTCCCGAGGACGACCCGCGCAACCCGGCGGTGATCGCCGACAACGTCGGCGACAACGTGGGCGACTGCGCCGGCATGGCGGCCGATTTGTTCGAGACTTATGCGGTGACCCTGGTCGCGACCATGCTGCTCGCGGTCATCTTCTTCACCGGAGAGGTCCGCGAATCGCTGGTCCTCTATCCCATGGTGGTCGGCGGCGCCTGCATCATCACCTCGGTCATCGGCACCTTCTTCGTCCGCCTGGGCGCGAGCGAGAACATCATGGGGGCGCTGTATAAGGGCTTCGTCGCGACGGCCATCATGTCCGCGATCGTCCTTTGGCCGCTCACCGAGTGGCTGGTCGGCTTCGACACCCAGCTCACGGCGGGCGGCGTCAGCTTCACCGGACGCAACCTGTTCTACGCGGGCTTGGTCGGCCTTGTGACCACCGGCCTTCTGATCTGGATCACCGAGTACTACACCTCGACCAAGCGGCGGCCGGTGCGCTCGATCGCGAGCGCGTCCGAGACCGGGCACGCGACCAACATCATCCAGGGGCTCGCGGTCTCGATGGAATCGACCGCGCTGCCGGTGATCGTGATCAGCGGCGCGATTATCGTCGCCTATCTGAACGCGGGGCTGTTCGGCATCGCGGTCGCGGCGACGGCGATGTTGGCGCTCGCCGGGATGGTGGTCGCGCTCGACGCCTACGGGCCGGTGACCGACAACGCCGGCGGCATCGCCGAGATGGCCGATCTGCCCGCCGAGGTGCGCAAGGCGACCGACGCGCTCGACGCGGTCGGCAACACCACCAAGGCGGTCACCAAGGGTTATGCGATCGGCTCGGCCGGGCTCGCGGCGTTGGTTCTGTTCGCGGCCTATACCGAGGACCTCTTGCGGTTTTTCCCCGACGTCGCCACCGATTTCCAGTTGCAGAACCCCTATGTGGTCATCGGCTTGTTCATCGGCGGGCTGCTGCCGTACCTGTTCGGCGCGCTCGGCATGATGGCGGTGGGGCGCGCGGGCGGCGAGGTGGTGCGCGAGGTGCGCCGCCAGTTCCGCGAGATCCCGGGGATCATGGAAGGCACGGGCAAGCCCGAATACGGCCGCGCGGTCGACATGCTGACCCGCGCCGCCATTCGGGAGATGATCGTGCCCTCGCTGCTGCCGGTGCTGGCGCCGATCGTGCTCTACTTCGTGATCGATGCGATCGCCGGGCAGGGCGCGGCGTTCTCGGCGCTGGGCGCGATGCTTCTCGGCACCATCGTCACGGGCATCTTCGTCGCAATCTCGATGACCTCGGGCGGCGGCGCCTGGGACAATGCCAAGAAGTTCATCGAGGATGGCAACCACGGCGGCAAGGGCTCGGAGGCCCACAAGGCGGCGGTGACCGGCGACACCGTCGGCGATCCCTACAAGGATACGGCGGGACCGGCGGTCAACCCGATGATCAAGATCATCAACATCGTCGCGCTTCTGCTGCTCGCGGTGCTGGCGGCGTAGGGAGATTTTCGCATCGAATCGGCGGCTGGCGGCCTGGTCGGCCGCCGATTCGACCGATCACGCCGCTTCGCGTCGGCCGGCCGAATCAGGGAGCGGAATCTTCGCTTTTCTTGCCGGCGAACCGGCCCAGATTGCCGACGAGCTGCTGAAAGACCGTCAGCTTTCGTCCGCCGGTCGGCGTCACGCGGTCGACGATCTTGACATCGCGGGCGTCGTCGAGGCCGTAGCGCTGGATCGAGCGGACGCGCCCCTTGTCGTCGAAGGCGATGGCGACCACTTGCTGATCGAGGACCTTGGGCTTGTAGAAGGCGAAGGTTTCGGTCCGGGTGGCGATGTAGTACCAGACTTCGTCGCCGAAGGCGGCGGAACTCGACGGCGAACCGAGCGTTTGTAGGACATCGGCGCGGGTCGTCTTGCCCGGGACCAGGCTTTCGAGCGCGACCGGATCGGGCGGGTTGCCCCGCTGGTCGATGATCCCCGTGCAGGCGGTCACGGCGGTCGTCGCGAGCAGGACGGCGAGGATGGGCAGAAACCTCCTCTTGCGTCCGGGGTTTGGGTCGTGTGACATGATATCTTGTGCGTTACGCCCGGCGCCGGCACGATCCCGGCGCGGCTCTTGGGCCGGTCGGGCGGGGCGCCGATTGACGGAACCTTTTTGAATGCCTCGTTTCAGGGTCATACATGGCACCCGGGGATACGGCGTGTCAACCGGGACGGGCAGGGACGGCGGCGAGTGATGATCGGGGTATTGGACCGGCGCAGGGCGCTTCGCAGCCGCGCCGACGGGCTCTATCGGCGACTGGTCGACCAGGCGCGCGATCCCGTCTTCTACGCGCTTTGCGGCGTGCCCGACACGCTGGATGGACGGTTCGACATGATCGTCCTGCATGTTTCGCTGGTCGTGCGACGGCTGCGCGCCGGCGAGATCGCCGAGAAGGCCTTGGCCCAGATGCTGTTCGACACGATGATGGACGACATGGATCGCTCCCTGCGCGAGATGGGGGTCGGCGACCTCGGGGTCGGACGGCGCGTCAAGGCGATGGCCAAGGCGTTCTATGGCCGCGCGACCGCATACGACGCGGCGCTGGACGAAGGCGCGGACGCCCTGACGGCGGCGCTTGAGCGGAACCTATTCGCCGCCGCGCGCGCGCGGCCCGAGCAGATGCGCAGGGTCGTCGACTATGCCCGGGATTGGGCGGCCTTGCTCGAGCGCACGCCGAATGCGACGCTTGCCGGCGGCGAGATCCCCTTTGCGTCGCTTCCGAGCGCGGACGACAAGTGATGCAACACATGAATAAACTCATAGAACAGACTGACTTATCCAGAATATTCCGAATTTCGGATATCCTGGATAGCGACCTTCCGGTCGAGTTTTCGGCGACTGCGGACGAATGCGCGGCGCTTGCGCGGCGGTTCGACCTGCGCGCGGTCGAGGCCTTTTCGGCGATCGCCCGGCTCACCTCGACGGCCGCCGGGCCGCTGCGCCTGGTCCTAGCGTTTCGGGCGCGGATCACCCAGACCTGCGTGATCAGCCTCGAGCCGTTCGAGAGCGTGATCGAGGAGACCGTCGAGCGCCGCTTCGTCCCGCCCGATGCATCCACCGCGCGACCCGAGGAGGCGACCGAGGTCGAAATCTCGGTCGAGGGCGAGGATCCGCCCGAGCCGCTCGCCGACGAAACCATCGACCTCGGCGAGATCGCGGCCGAGCATCTCGGCCTTGCCATCGATCCCTATCCGAGGCGCCCGGGGGTCGTGTTCGAGGGCGTGGCGACACAAGGTTTTTCGGAGCCCGAGCCGCGCAAATCCCCCTTTGCCGTGCTGGCTACGGCGCGGCGCAAACGGTAGCGGCGCGGGACGGGGCTCGCTTGCCCTCGGACCAATTCCTTGCTAAAGCTGCCCCGCCCGCACCCACCCCAAACAGACAGAGACCAGGACCATGGCGGTACCCAAGAAGAAGACATCGAAATCGCGCCGGAACATGAGGCGAGCGCATCACGCCCTTTCGGCGCCGACACTCGTCGAGTGCTCGAACTGCGGCGAGCTCAAGCGTCCGCACCACCTGTGCAACGCGTGCGGCCACTATCGCGACCGCGAGGTGGTCGAGGCCGCGGACGCGGTCTAGCGCGGAGAAACAGGCGACCCGTGAGCCAACTCGTCACCATCGCGCTCGACGCCATGGGGGGCGATCATGCGCCCGACATGGTTGTCCAGGGCGCGGATGTGGCCTGTATTCGCCATCCCGAGGCCCGCTTTCTGCTGGTCGGCGACGAGGCGCGTCTGACCAAGCTGCTCGAACGCCACGAGAAGCTCGCGGCGGTCTGTGAGCTGCGCCATGCCGAGGACGTGGTCGGCGGCGACGACCGACCCTCGACCGCGCTTCGCCGCGGTCGCAAGACGAGCATGCGCAAGGCCATCGACGCGGTGAAGGCGGGCGAGGCGGACGGCATCGTCTCGGCCGGCAACACCGGCGCGCTGATGGCGATGGCCAAGACCGTGCTCAAGATGCTGCCCGGCATCCACCGCCCGGCGATTGCCTCGACCGCGCCGACCATGCGCGGCGAGGTCGTGATGCTCGACCTCGGCGCCAATATCGAATGCACCGCCGACAGCCTGGTCCAGTTCGCGGTCATGGGCGAGGTTTTCGCCCGCACGGTGCTCGGCGTGGTCAAACCGACGGTCGGAATTCTCAACGTCGGGATCGAGACCACCAAGGGCAACGACGTGGTGCGCGGCGCCGCCCAGGTGCTCGAGACCGGCCGCCTGCCGATCGAGTTCCACGGCTTCATCGAGGGCGACGACATCACCCGCGGCACCGTCGACGTGGTCGTGACCGACGGTTTCACGGGCAACGTCGCGCTCAAGACCGCCGAGGGAACGGCGCGCCTCTACAGTCAGTTCCTGCGCGCCGCCTTCCGCCAGTCGCTCGTCGCCCGTCTCGGCTATCTGCTCGCCCGGCGGGCCTTGCAGGGCGTGCGCGACCGGCTCGACCCCCGGCGCTACAACGGCGGCATGCTGCTGGGGCTCAACGGTATCGTGGTCAAGAGCCACGGCGGCACCGACGCGCTCGGCTTCGCCAACGCCATCGGCTTCGCGGTCGACATGGCCAAGCACGGGTTCAACGACAAGGTTATCGCCGAGATCAATCAGTTCCACGCCGATCTGGTCGCGGAGAATAAGGCAGCCGCGGTGTGACGGCGCGCCGCTCTCAGGTCGTGGGCTGGGGTTCCTATCTGCCCCGGCGCATCGTCACCAACGACGAACTTTCACAGACCCTCGAGACCTCGGATCGCTGGATCGTCGAGCGCACGGGCATCCGCCAGCGCCATATCGCCGCCGATGGCGAATGCACCTCCGATCTGGCGCGCGCCGCGAGCCGCAAGGCGTTGGAGCGCGCCGGGATCGGGGCCGATGCGCTCGATCTCATCGTGCTCGCGACGGCGACCCCCGACAACACCTTCCCCTCGACCGCGACCCAGGTCCAGGCCGCGCTCGGCATGACGCGCGGCGCCGCCTTCGACATTCAGGCCGTTTGCACGGGCTTCGTCTATGCGCTCGCGGTGGCCGACAATTTCATTCGCGCGGGCGGCGCCGAGACGGTTCTGGTGATCGGCGCCGAGACGTTTTCGCGGATTCTCGACTGGTCGGACCGCTCGACCTGCGTGCTGTTCGGCGACGGCGCCGGCGCGCTCGTGCTGCGCGCGGCGGAGGTCGACGGCGAGGCGCGCCCGCGCGGCGTTCTGTCGACCCATCTCCACAGCGACGGGCGTTATCGCGATCTCCTTTATGTCGACGGTGGGCCGTCTTCGACCCGAACGGTCGGCGCCTTGCGCATGGCCGGGCGGGAGGTTTTTCGCCATGCCGTCGGCCTGCTCGCGGGCGCGGTCGACGAGGCGCTTGCCGCCAACGGGCTCGTGCCCGCCGACATCGACTGGCTGGTGCCCCATCAGGCCAACAAGCGGATTCTCGACGCGACCGCGCGCAAGCTCGGTCTTCCGACCGATAAGGTCGTCTACACGGTCGAGCGCCACGCCAACACATCGGCCGCCTCGATTCCGCTGGCGCTCGCCGAGGCGGCCGACGACGGCCGAATTCGCCCGGGACATCTGGTGCTTCTCGAAGGCATGGGCGGCGGCTTTACCTGGGGCTCGGCGGTCGTTCGCTGGTAGCCGGGCCGATCGCGGCGGCGATCTGAGGGAAATATCGCATCCCTTTGATATTGACGGTTTTTCCGAACGGAGTTACGGTCAATCGACGTCGTAAGGGGCGACGTCGTAGAGGGGAGATGTGGAGCGATGTCTGGGAAGACCGTCACGCGGGCCGATCTGACAGAGGCCGTTTACCAGGAGGTCGGGCTGTCGCGGAACGAATCGGCGCAACTCGTCGAATCGGTGCTCGATCTGGTTTCGGGCACCCTCGCCAAGGGGGAGCCGGTGAAAATCTCGTCATTCGGCACCTTCTCGGTCCGCGACAAGGCGCAGCGGATCGGGCGCAACCCGAAAACCGGCGAGGAAGTGCCGATCCTGCCGCGCCGGGTGCTCGTGTTCCGCGCCTCGCACGTGCTCAAGAACCGAATCAACGATTCGCTTTCGAGAGGCGACGGTTGACCATGGCCGAGGGGGCCGGGATGACCACGACGCAATCGGGCGTCGCGCGGACGGGCGCGACCCAGGCGGGCGGGCGCCGCGGGACGAAATCGGCGGCCGCGTTTCGCACCATCAGCGAGGTCGCGGGCGAGCTCGACGTGCCGCAGCATGTCCTGCGCTTCTGGGAAACCAAATTCGCCCAGGTGAAGCCGTTGAAGCGGGGCGGCGGCCGCCGCTACTACCGCCCCGAGGACGTGGCGCTTCTGCGCCGCATCAAGGCGCTCCTCTATACCGACGGCTACACGATCCGGGGGGTTCAGAAGCTGCTGCGCGAGGGGGGCGTCAAGGCGCTGCGCGGCGATGGCCACGACCCGGCCACCGGGGGAAAATCCGGGACGACCGCCGGCCATGACGCGCCGTCGGCCCCGGTCGCGGCCTCTCCGTCGCGCGCCGCCGAGACCCTGCTTCCCGAGGAAACGCGGGCGGCGCTCGCCGCGGCGCTCGACGAACTCGAGGCGGTGCGGACGCTGCTGCGGCGGCGCTCGTAACGGTCCCGGCGGGAAACGTCGATCGCCCGTCTGACACGTTGCTCCCCGCCGGCGCGGTCGCTATAGTGCGCCCAAGGTCGGAGCGTAGCGCAGTCTGGTAGCGCACCAGTCTGGGGGACTGGGGGTCGGTGGTTCGAATCCACTCGCTCCGACCAATTTTCCAAGGCTTTCTTATCGAATTTCACCGACGACGCCCCGCGCCGGGCGAGGGCGTTCAGTCATCCCCGGCGCTTCCGATGCCGGTATCGGGGGGCATCAGATGAATGCCCTCGGCGAGCAACGAGACCGTCACGCGTTCGCCCGGACCGATCCTGTTTCGCGCCGCCACATGGAGCGGGATGGACATGAACAGGGGCAGCTCGGGGATGCCGTCCACCTTCATGGCGACGCTCGCGGTCTCGCCCAGGGGGATGAACTCCTCGACGTCGCCGCCGATCGGGTTTTCGCGCTCGCCGCGCGACGGGCGGTCGCGCCGGTGGAGGATCACCTTGGCGGTCTGTATGACCCAGGCGACGGCGTCGCCTTCCGCGAACGCCGGCTGGTGGCCGGCGTCGAGAACATAGGGCCCCCAGCTCACGCGGGTGATCCCGGCGCTCGCCCGGTGCTCGACCACGCGTCCCTCGAAGACGTTCCTGAGGTCGATTAGCCGCGCGACGTCGACGCTCGCCGGCCGCGCCAGAACGTCGAACGGCGCGCCTTCCTGAAGCGTTCGCCCGCGATGCAGGATACAGAGCCGGTCGGCGAGGAGAACCGCCTCGTCGAGATCGTGGGTCACCAGAACGACCGGCATGCGAAGCTTCTGGCGGAGCTCGGCGAGCTCGCGGTAGAGCTTCTGGCGGGTCGCCTTGTCGACCGCCGAGAACGGCTCGTCGAGCAACAGAACCTCGGGGTCGCGGGCAAGCGCCCGGGCGACCGCGACGCGCTGTTGCTGGCCGCCGGAAAGCGCCCCGGGCTTGCGGTCCTCGAGCCCCGCGAGGTGGACGAGATCGAGGAGCCGATGCGCCTCTTCCCGGCGCGCCGCGCGGGGCCGGTCGCCGAGCGCCTCCATCACGTTCTCAATGGCGGTGAGGTGGGGGAACAGGGCATAGCTTTGAAAGACCATCCCAACCCGGCGGTGCCGCGGCGCGACGCAAACGCCCTTGTCGGTATCGAGCCAGACCGCGCCGCGACAAACGATCCGCCCGCGCGTCGGCCGATTGAGGCCCGCGATACAGCGAAGAACGGTCGATTTTCCGCTTCCCGACGGGCCGACCAGCGCCAAAACCTCGCCGGGCGGGCAGGCGATCGCCGTGTCGAGCGAGATCGGCGTTTCTTGGCGAATGCGGACCGCGAGGCCCGAGTCCGGCTCACGCATTCCGACGTCCGATCGAGGAGGTGGCGATGAAGGCGAAGCCGATCGCCGTCAGGGAAATGATCAACAGAACCGCCGACATCAGCCCCGCGGCCGCGTTGTCGAGGGCCTGAACCCGGTCGTAGATGGCGATCGCGATGGTCTTGGTCTCGCCGGGGATGTTGCCGCCGACCATCAGCACCACGCCGAACTCGCCGATGGTGTGCGCGAAGGTCAGGACGATGGCGGTCAGCACGCCCTGCCAAGCGAGCGGCAGCTCGATCCGCCAAAGAATGCGCCGCCGCGACATGCCGCAGCAGGCCGCGGCCTCGCGCACCTCGAGCGGCACCGCCTCGAAGGCCCGCTGGATCGGCTGGATCGCGAACGGGAGATTGACGATCACCGAGGCGACCAAAAGGCCTTGGAAGGTGAAGACCAGGGATTGGCCGACCAGGGTTTCGTAAGCCCGCCCGATCGGCGAGTTGTCGCCCAGGATCACGAGCACGTAATAGCCGAGCACGGTCGGCGGCAGCACGAGCGGCAAGGCGAGCGCGGCCTCGACGAAGCCCTTGCCGCGAAACCGCCGCCAGGCGAGGAAGCGACCGACGACGATTCCCAGCGGAAGGAGAATGGCGACCGTCCAGGCCGCAAGCTCCAGGGAAAGGGCGAACGCGCTCCAGTCCATGACGTCTCAACCCTCGTCGGGAAGAACGAAGCCGTAACGCCGCAGAACCGCGCGCGCCGCCGGTTGCTGGACGTAGCGATAGAAACGGCGCGCTTCCGCGCCGGCGCTCTTGAGCAGAACCATGCGCTGGCGAAGCGGGCGGTGCCAAGCGGCGGGAATCAGCGCGTAGCGCCCACGGTCGGAAAGACTGGGGGAAAGGACAAGGGAATAGGCGAATATCCCGCCCTGCGACGAACCCGATGCCGCGAACTGCGCCGCCTGGGACACATTCTCTCCGAGCACCAGGACGGGTTGCAGCGCAGCCCAGAAGCCGGCGTGGATCAGGGCCTCCTTGGCGGCGCGGCCGTAGGGCGCATGAGCGGGATTGGCGATGGCGAAGCGCTTGATCCGACCGTCGGCGAGCGCCTTGCGCAGGCCGTCGAAGCCCGAATCGACCGCGATCGGCGAACCCTCGGGCGCGAAAAGGACGATTCGGCCGATGGCGTAAAGAACGCCCGCATCGCGCGTAAACCCGTCCTTCGCGAGGTCGAGAACATACTCCTCGTCCGCCGACATGTAGATTTCATAGGGCGCGCCCTGTCGGATCTGGCGCGCGAAATTACCCGACGAGCCGAAGGACAGGCGCAGCTCCACGCCGCTCTCGCGCCGGAAGGCGCGGGCGATGTCCTGGAGCGCGAACCGAAGATCGGATGCCGCGGCGATGATGGGACGTTCCGAAGCCGCCGCCGGGGTTCGGAGGCCGCCGAGCGCGAGCGCGGCGAAAACGAGGGCCGCGAAAAGACCGCGCGCGCGCCAACCGGGCATGGGAATCATTTTCCGGGTGTTTCCAGGCATCGATATTCCCGATTGACTATATCGGTGCCGGGTTGTCCGAACAATACCCTTAATCCTCGGGCGGAATTTCGAGGGCCGCGCGGAAGGCCCGCATTTCCGGCTCGATCGCCTCGGCGGAAAGCCTCTCCATGCGGCGGTAGCGCAGAAGAACTTCCTCCCCCCAAGAGGTCAAGTGCGCACCACCCCCCGTTTTTCCGCCTTTTACAGTGAGAACAACGGGGGTCTTAAAGCATCGGTTCATCGTTTCGACCATGTACCAAGCCCGCTTGTAGCTCATGCCCATGCTGCGGCCGGCGGCGGCGATCGAGCCCGCGCGCTTGATCTCCTCGAGAATCGCCGCCTTTCCGGGGCCGATTACGATGTCGGGTTCGAGGACGATCCGAAGCCGCGCCCCCAGACGCTTGCTGCCTCTTTTCATGGGCCCAATCATCCATGGGCGCGCCCCTGAGGCAAGCGGCAAACGCGGCGCCGCGACAAGGCTTGCTGGGGCGGCGTATCGGGTCTATACATCGTTCATCGTCGAATAACGATATGAAATGGCCATGACCACCGCGATGGAGACGGGAGCGGGTCGCGCGGCGGCGTCGCCGGACAACCGCGACCGGCAAGACGAAGAGATCGCCGCGCTGGCGAAGGCGCTGGGCCACCCGGCGCGGATCGGCATCGTCCGGCTTCTGCTCGAAAAGCGGACCTGCATCGGCTGCGACATCGTCGAGGAGGTCGGGCTCGCGCAGTCGACGGTCTCGGAGCATCTGCGGATTCTCAAGGCCGCCGGCATCATCACCGGCGCGATCGAACGCCCGCGGGTGTGCTACTCGCTCAATCCGGAGGCGCTGCGGCCGCTCGCGCGCCTTCTCGGCGACATCTTCGACCGGGCGGCGCGGGGCGAGCTGACGGGGTCGATCTGCTGTTCGCCGACCCGGCCGGGGTGAGGCCCGGCCGCCCGGCTCTTCATCGGCCATTCGTTCCGGCCCCGTCTGTCGGCCGGCCAAATCGACGGAGGAAGAAATAAAAATGGAAAACGGCGCGCCTGTTTCACGCAAGCTCGGGTTTCTCGACCGATTTCTGACGATTTGGATATTTCTTGCCATGGCCGTCGGCGTTGGCTTCGGCTATTCCGTGCCGGGGACGGAAGCGTTCATTAATAAATTCCAGATCGGAACGACAAACGTTCCGATTGCCATCGGGCTTATCCTGATGATGTACCCGCCTCTGGCCAAGGTT
Organism: uncultured Alphaproteobacteria bacterium; assembly: GCA_964531525.1. GTDB lineage: Bacteria > Pseudomonadota > Alphaproteobacteria > JAAXGF01 > JAAXGF01 > CAYYWV01. The sequence continues at coordinate 35,681 of CAZHDF010000012.1, forward strand.
AGATATGAGGAACTTGGAGACGTCTTCAGGAATTGGAAAGTACTTGTCCTATCACTGATCCAGAATTGGGTGATCGGGCCGATATTGATGTTTGTTCTTGCGATCGTCTTCTTGCGCGATTATCCCCAATACATGGTCGGCTTGATCATGATCGGGTTGGCCCGGTGCATCGCAATGGTTCTCGTATGGAACGAACTGGCGAAGGGCGACAGCGAATATTGCGCGGGCCTGGTCGCTTTCAACAGCATATTTCAAATACTTTTCTACAGTGTGTTCGCTTGGTTTTTCATCACCGTCCTACCGCCTCTCTTCGGTTTTCAGGGTAGCGAGGTCAATGTCACGATCGGCCAAATCGCGGAGAGCGTATTCATTTATCTCGGCATTCCCTTTCTTGCCGGGATGCTGACCCGCCTGGTGCTTGTCAAGGCGAAGGGGAAGGAGTGGTATCATCTGGAATTCATACCGAAAATTAGTCCAATTACCCTTATTGCCTTGCTCTTCACCATCATTGTTATGTTCAGCTTGAAAGGAAATATGATAGTTCAAATACCTTTTGATGTAGTTAGAATTGCTATTCCATTGTTTATATACTTTGTTGTCATGTTCCTTGTCAGTTTCTACATGGGGAGAAAGATCGGGGCCGATTATGGCCAGACGACCACTCTTTCATTCACCGCCGCCAGTAACAACTTCGAATTGGCCATTGCCGTGGCCGTATCCGTATTCGGGGTCAAGTCCGGAGAGGCTTTCGCCGCCGTGATCGGCCCGCTCGTGGAAGTCCCGGTGTTGATTGGCCTGGTCAACGTGGCTCTTTTCTTTCAGCGAAAATATTTTCGCGACGACAGAGCGCGGCCGGTTCAGTTGGAGAGGACGACCAAGACGGGGATTCGATCCTGAATCGCGTTGCTCGCATGGCGATGCCGGAAGCGATCCCTCTGCCGCCACGCCGGCCACCGTCGCCGACGGGACATTCGCCGAGCGGAACGGTCTCGAACCGGTTCTCCGACGCGCCGGACGCTCGGCCGTGCCCAATGGTCTTGCGTCTCGTCACGGAGAAGTGATTGGCGGGAAGGGAGGGGGCGTACAGAGTTGTTCTCGTGGCAAGGGGAATCGCCACGTCGCGGGAATAACCCGGATGGATCCGATGAAACGATCGATGCGGGGGGGAGGGCCCGGCATTCGGGGCGTTTCGCGTCACCTGTCCATCGTGGCGCTTTTTTC
>CAZHDF010000013.1:0-35902 GCA_964531525.1 uncultured Alphaproteobacteria bacterium
CCGGCATCCTCCCGGCCGGAGCGCGATCAGTCGACGGAGAATGCCAGGATCTGACTGATCTGCGTGAGGGCGTGGCCGGTTTCTTCGGTCCATGCGTCTAGGGCCGATTGAACGGCGACGAAGTCCTTTTCGGAACTCGGCATCTTGGCGACCACGCCCTCCCGGTCGAGCGCCTTGAGGACGTCGGGCGAGAAGACCAGCGTGTCCACGCCCATGCGGCGCAGGAAAGTCTGGCCCGTTCGTCCGCCGAGCCGCGCCCCGTTCTTCCGAAGGCGACGGAGGTTTTCGCAATATCGCGCGCGCGTCCAGCGCGAGAAATGGTTCCCCACGCTCCCGTGTTTCTTCGACAGCTCCGACAGGAAGCGGGCGTTCGCGCCGACCGACCCGATCTTGGCGGCATTGGCGACAATTCCCTCCGTCCTTAGCAGCCGATCCAGATCCTCATCGGACATCATCGACCAGCGATGAACGTCGAATCCTTCGAAGATCTCCTCGAACCGATCCCATTTGCGCTCGATTACCCGCCAATTGAATCCGGCCTGAAAGATACATTTCGTCATGGCGGACAGCCACCGGTCGTCGGGGATTTTCCTGATTTCCCGGCTGGGCAGCGGATCGGCGAGGAGATGCCTCAGCGCGTCCACGCCTCCCTTGCGTTTCGCGGCGAGCGCCTCGATTTCAGAGAAGGATCGCATCGCCAAAACACTTCGATTGTGCCGCATCCGGCCCGCCATGGCGCGGTCGACGGCGTCCGGCCGATCCTCTTGGATGAGGGAGGGCCTGCCCGCGCAAGCGTCGAATTCCCGTGTGGGCGGTCCCTTGCTTCATCGGGCGTATCCGTCGCCTACGCGGGAGCCGAATAGGCGACCAGGGTCATATCCGCCGCTTCGTCCCGCAGCGGAATGAGCGCTTGATACGCATTCGATCCGTACCAGGCCGCAAGGGCGTCCTTGTCCGGAAACTTGACGATCCCGACCGCCCGATGATCGGCGTTGCCTGTCAGGACGTCGTCGAGTTGACCGCGCAAGACGAGTTCGCCGCCATGCGCGGCAAGGGTTTCCGCCGCTCGCTTCGCATATTCCTGAAATTTCGCTCCGTCCTTGACGGTCACCGTCGATACGAAAAACGCGGTCATGGATCTCTCCCTCTTATGCTCGGATTTTCGATGCGCGATACGTCGCCGACGCATTGACGGCGCCGCATATTCTGTACAGAGATGTATAAAACAGGCTTTGATGTTTTGTCCATACCTGTATAAAATTTTCCGACCGCGGGCCCGGCGCAACCGGGGCGAAAGAGGGGGGCGAGAAAGGACCATGGGAAGACCCGCCAAATTCGATCGCGACCGAGCCGTCGAGATCGTCATGAACGATATCTGGAAAAACGGGTTCGAGGCCTGCTCGGTAAAAGCGATCTCGGAAAAACTGGGGATTACGCGCTCAAGCTTCTACAATGCGTTTCAAAGCCGCGCGCGCCTGTTCGAGGAGGCATTGGAGCGTTATTTCGCCCAATCGCCCGACCGGGTTCTCGCCCGGGTGGATGACGACGCCCGCGTCGTTCCACTGCTCACCCGAATGTTCAGGGAAGTCTGTCGCGCGCGCGCATCCGATCCGGAAGGACGGGGATGCTTGGTCGTCAATGGCGTGGCGGGTCTGGTCGGCGTCAATGAAACGCTCGGACCGGTGCTGGAACGCGCCGTTCTGGGCAATCTCGAACGGCTGGAACATCTGCTTCGGCGCGCGGCCGCAAACGGTGAGATCGAAGATCGCGGCGATCTCCGCGAAAAGGCGCTCGCCTTGCAAAATCTCCTGATCGGCCTCAACGTCATGTGCAAGGTAATCCGGTCGGAGGAGGACCTCTGGAGCGCCGCGCGACAGACCCTCGAAGGGCTCGGCCTTTACGGTCGGTGACCGGCTACTCGCCCAGAATCTCCGCGATCAGGCCTCGCATCCATACGCTCAGGCTCTCGTGGCTGAAGCGGCGATGCCAGAAAACGTAGTAATCGATCATCGGCGTATCGAAGGGCAGCATCTTCACCACGAGCCGACCGGACCGCGCCAGGTCGCGGGCTACCCGGTGCGGCAAGGTGACGATGTGATCGTCGCCCAGCAATTCGGAGCTGATTTGCATGAACTGCGGCACCGAGAGACGGACAAGGCGTTTCCGGTTGTTCCGCGCCAGCAGATCGTCGATATAGCCCTGCTCCTTGCCGAGCGGCGCGACCATGAGATGGGCCGCGCGCGCATAGGCATCGATTGTCAGGGTCTCTCCGGCCAGCGGATGCTCCCTGCTCATCAGGCAGACGAAACGGTCGCCGAAAAGACGTTTCTGCATGAGTTGGTCCGGCGCATGCCAGTTGACGCTTATCACGAGGGCCACCGCGCCGGTTTCCAACTTCCGGATCGAGTAATCGGGTTCCAGCGGTATCAGCGTCAGGCGCAGATTGGGCGCGGCGTCCTGCACGCGCGCGCGCAAGCTCGGCAGCAACCGCCCCGCGACCTCGTCGGTCGTCGCGATCACCAAATTCTCGTGCAGCATCGTCGGGTCGAACGGATTCGCCGCTGAAAGCAACTCCAGCTCGCGCAGGATCCTGTCGATCCGCTCGGCCATCGAAAGAGCTTTTGCCGTGGGCTGCATGCCCCGGGCGGTGCGCACGAACAATTCATCGTCGAACCAGGCGCGCAGCTTCGCCAGATGCTTGCTGGCCGCCGATTGGGTGATCCCCCGGATTTCGGCCGCCTTCATGATGCTGCGTTGATCGAGAACGGCCTTGAACGTCTTCAGGAGTTGCAGCCTGGCGCCATCCGTATTCCAATTTGTCATGGATCATATTCTATACATTCCATTTCGGAAATCGTCTATCGGCCATACAGTCCGGGCAGTCGACGAAATTCGAGAGAGGCATGAAAGATGGGAATGGATTTTACGGGGCAACGCGTCGTCGTGACCGGCGTAACCGGCGGGATTGCAAGAGCCACGACGCGATACCTGGCCTCGCATGGGGCCGAGGTCGTCGTTTCCGCGCGCAGCGCCGAAAAGCTGGAGCACGCCCTGGCCGATATCGCCGGGAAGGTCTCCGGTCATGTGCTGGACGTCACCGACGCCGAAAGCGTCGAGTGGTTCTTTGCCCGGGTCGGCGCGTTCGATCATCTGGTGACGCCGGCCGCGACCAGCATGTTCGCGCCGATCAGGGAGATGGATTTCGCGGCCGCCCGGTCCATTTTACAATCGAAGCAATGGGGGCAGATGCTTTGCGTGCATCATGCCCTGCCTCATATCGGCGAGCGTGGCTCGATCACCCTGTTTTCGGGAACCGTTACGCAAAAGCCCTTGCCGGGCGCGACGATGTTCGCGGCCGTCGGCGCCGCCACCGAAGCGGCCGCGCGGATCTGGGCCTTCGAGCTCGCGCCCATCCGGGTGAATACGGTGGTGCCCGGCGTCATCGCGACGCCCGTGTGGGACGCGTTGGTCGGCGGTGCCGAGGCCGCCCGGGCGCAGCTCGACGCCATCGCCTCGACCTTGCCGGTCCGAAGGGTCGGCACCGCCGACGATATCGCCAAGGCGGTCGGCTTTCTCATCGACAACGGGTTCGTCAACGGCATATCGCTCGTCGTCGACGGCGGCCACCGCCTAGTCTGAGCAAAGGAGAAAAAATGACCAAGATGATCACCCTTGGCGAAGGGGGCCCGAGTGTTCCGGCCATCGGCCTCGGCTGCATGGGCATGTCCGAGTTTTACGGCCGGAGCGACGACCGATCGAGCCTGAAGGTTCTCGATCGCGCCGTGGAGCTTGGCTGCACCTTCTGGGATACGGCGGACATGTACGGTCCCTTCCGTAACGAAGAGCTCGTCGGAAAGGCGCTGGCCGGCCGGCGCGAGACGATCACCCTTGCGACCAAGTTCGGCATCCGGCGAAGCGATGACGGCGGGTGGCTCGGCATCAATGGGCGGCCCGACTATATCAAGGCTTCCTGCGAGGCGTCGCTCAAGCGGCTCGGGACCGACTATATCGATCTGTACTATCAGCACCGCATCGACCCGGACGTTCCGATCGAGGACAGCGTGGGCGCCATGGCCGATCTGGTGAAGGACGGCAAGGTCAGACATATCGGCCTTTCCGAGGCGGACGTCGAAACGATCGAACGCGCGCATGCCGTCCATCCGCTCGCGGCATTGCAGACCGAATACTCCCTGTGGTCGCGTGACGTCGAAGACGAGATCCTGCCCGCCGTCAGACGACTGGGAATCGGATTCGTCGCCTACAGCCCCCTTGGCCGGGGCTTTCTGACCGGAACGATCGCCGGGCGCGAGGATCTGCAGGACGGGGACTGGCGGCTCGACAATCCGCGTTTTCAAGAAGACGCGATCGAACGCAATCGCCGGTTGGTCGAGAAGATCACCGCCATGGCCGAAAACAGGAACGTCACGACGGCGCAGATCGCGCTCGCCTGGGTGTTGGCGCAGGGGGATGACATTTCGGCGATCCCGGGGACGCGGCACATCGATTATCTCGAACAGAACTGGAAGGCGATGGCCGTCTCGCTGAGCCCGTCGGAGCTCGAAAGCCTCGGCGCGCTCACAAGGAACGGTGTCATCGGGTCGAGATATTAGAGCTGAACGCGACGCTGTGATTCGCAGACGCGCCGACCGCGACGGATTTCGCGCGCCCCTCAATTCTCCGGATGAACGCGATGGAGCCGATGCGGCGGAGACTCATGGAATGGAAGCGTCCGAAAGCGAGTGTGGCGCGATGGGTGTTCACACGGTTTCAGGCACCATGTCGATGGCGCCGCAGGGGCATTCGGCGGCGCAGATGCCGCATCCCTTGCAGAAGTCGTAGTTGAATTCGAAGCGCTTGCCCGGTCCCAGCTTGATGACGGCGTTGTCGGGGCAGTCGCCGTAGCAGTTGTCGCATTCGAAGCAGTTGCCGCAGGACAGGCAGCGCCGGGCCTCGAACAACGCGTTGCTCTCGTCGAGGCCGCCGTGGATCTCCTCGAAGGTCGTTTGCCGCCGGATCAAATCGAGGGTCGGCTGCACGGTCTTGTCGGCGTCGGTGTAGTACCAGGTGTTGAGCCGCTCGTACTCGGCGAGCGGGTGCTTGGGCGGGGGCGCGTAGCGCGCGCCGCGCAGATAGGCATCGATGTTGCGCGCCGCCTTCTTGCCGTGGCCGACGGCGACCGTGACGGTGCGCTCGGCGGGCACCATGTCGCCGCCCGCGAACAGGCCGGCATGACCGGTCATCATGGTCTCGTCGACCTCGATCACGCCGTCGTCGGAGATCTTCACGCCCGGGATCGTCTTCATGAAGTCGGTATCGACGTTCTGGCCCAGGGCGAGGATCAGCGAATCCGCCTCCAGGGTCTCGAACTCGCCGGTGGGCCGGGGCCAACCGTTCTCGTCGAGTTCCATCTTCTCGACGGTCAGCGTGCCGCCGTCGATTCGCTTGATGGTTCTGAGCCAGTGCATGACCACGCCCTCGTCGAGCGCCTCCTCGAGCTCGACGTCGTGGGCCGGCATCTGCCCGCGCGTGCGGCGGTAGACCACCAGCGCCTCGCTGGCGCCGAGCCGCTTGGCGGTGCGCGCCGCATCCAGCGCCGTGTTGCCGCCGCCGTAGATCACGACCCGCCGCCCCAGCCGGGGTTTCTCGCCGGCGCTTTCCATGTCGCGAAGCAGGCTGACGGCGTCGAAGATCTTGCCCGCGTCGCGCGCCGGGATATCGACGCGCTTGGCGAGATGCGCGCCGACGGCGACGAAGGCGGCGTCGAACCGCCCCTCCTTCATCAGGGCGGGAATGTCGCTCACCGGCGAGTTGAGCTCGATGCGAACGCCCATGTCGACGATTCGCGCGATCTCGCCGTCGAGGATGTCGCGCGGCAGGCGGTATTTGGGAATCCCGAAGCGCATCATGCCGCCCGCCGCGGGCCCCGCGTCGTGGATCGTCACGTCGTGGCCGAGGCGCCGCAGGTGATAGGCGGCCGACAGGCCGCTCGGCCCGGCGCCGACCACCAGAACGCGCTTTCCGCTCGGCGCGCCGGGGGCGATCGTCCAGCCCCTTTTCAGCGCCTCGTCGCCGAGGAAGCGCTCGACGGCGTGAATGTTGACCGTGTTATCGAGCTTCCCGCGGTTGCAGGCGTCCTCGCAGGGGTGGTAGCAGACGCGCCCGTGGATCGCGGCCAGCGGGTTGTCCTCGACGAGTTGGCGCCAAGCGCCCTCGTAATCGCCCTCCTCGGCGCGGTAAAGCCAGGCCTGGATGTTCTCGCCGGCGGGGCAGGCGTTGTTGCAGGGGGGCAGAAGATCGACGTAGACCGGCCGCTCCGCGCGCCACGAGCCGGTGTGGTTGGCGAGGCTGGTGCCGATGTCGAGCGTGATCGCGAAGGGCTTGTGCATGGTCATTGCCTCAACCGAGCAGGCCGAATTTTTCGATATTGCGGTCGGCGATCCGCTGGATCGCGGCCAGGGCCTCGTCGTCCCGCCTGGGGCGGAACAGATGGGCGAAGCGCCGCTGCGGCTCGAGATACTCCTCGACCGGCCGCTTGTCGCGGATCGGAGTGATGTCGGTCACCTCGCCGTGCTCTGCTGCGAACAGCGGGAACAATCCGCTCTCGACCGCGAGCCGCGCGAGCCGGATGGTGTCGCGCGGCTGCGCTCCCCAGCCCAGCGGGCAGGGGACGTGAACATGGACGTAGCGCGCGCCGCGAACGGCCATCGCCGTCATGACCTTGGCCTCGAGATCGTGCAGATCGGCGACGCTCGCGGTGGCGACGTAAGCGACGCCGTGGGCCATCGCGATCAGCGCCGGGTTCTTGCCCTGGCCGAAGACGTTGCCCGCCGGATCGCCGACCGCCGGCGTCGTCGCGGTACGCGCCGCCGGCGGCGTGCGGCTCGATCGCTGAACGCCCGTGTTCATGTAGGCTTCGTTGTCGTAGCAGACGTAGAGCACGTCGTCGTTGCGCTCGAACATGCCGGACAGGCAGCCGAATCCGATGTCGACCGTGCCGCCGTCGCCCCCCTGGGCGAGAACCCGCACGTCGTCGCGCCCCTTGGCGCGCAACGCCGCCATGACGCCGGTCGCCACGGCGGGCGCGTTGCCGAACAGCGAATGAATCCAGGGAAGCTGCCACGAGGATTCAGGGTAGGGCGTCGAGAACACCTCGAGGCAGCCCGTGGCGTTGACCGCGATCAGGCGGTTGTTCGCCGCGCGCATCGCCGCGTCGACCACCGAGCGCGCGCCCAGCGCCTCGCCGCATCCCTGACAGGCCCGGTGGCCCGAGGTGAGCGCGTTGCTGCGGTCGAGCGTCGCCTGGACGGTGCGCTTCTCCGCGTCGAGCAGGCGGTTGCCGATCGTGAAGGTTCCCGTCTGGTAGAACTTGATCCGCTGGGTCATCGATCCGCTCCTTAGACGGGCTTGCCACCGACCAGGCCGATCTCGCGCAGAATATTCTCGGCGATCGGCCCCGAGCGACGCCGCTCCCTGATGCGCGCCAGCTCGCGGTTCACGACCTCCCAGTCGAGGTCGAGGAAATGCGGGTCGTCGAGCTTGTCGGCGGCGGCCTCGTCGAACGCCCGGCGCAGCGACGCCTTGGTGATCGCCCGGCCGCCGAGCCCGGCGATGATCGTGTGGATCGGCGTGTTCAGCCCGCGCATCGCCATCCGCACGCTGCCGACCACGATGCCGCCGAGCCCGTCGGCGAGGCATTTTTCGACCACGACGACGCGCTTGGCGTTCTCGAGGGCGGCGCGCAGCGCCTGCATGGGGAACGGCCGGAACGAGACGATCTTGACCGCTCCGACCGCGGCGCCGCCGTCGCGCATCTCGTCGACCACGTCCTTGATGGTGCCGAGGATCGAGCCGAGCGCCACGATCACCGTTTCGGCGCCCTCGCAGCGGTAGGGCTGGATCAGCCCGCCCGACTCTCGACCGAAGACGCGCGCGAACTCGGCCGCGTGCTCGGGGATGACATCGATCGCCTGGAGATGCTTGTGATGGGCGAGGTAGCGCACCTCGGCGAACGCCTCGGGCCCGACCATCGCGCCGATGGTGATGGGGTCCGCCGGGTCGAGAACCTGGACGGGCTCGAACGGCGGCAGGTAGGCGTCGACCTGCTCGCGGCTCGGAATGTCCACCTGCTCGTAGGCGTGGGTCAGGATGAAGCCGTCCTCGCAGACCATCACCGGCACGCTCAATTGCTCGGCCAGCCGGAACGCCTGGATGTGGAGATCGACCGCCTCCTGGTTGGTCTCGGCGTGAAGCTGGATCCACCCGGCGTCGCGCAGCGCCATGCTGTCGGAGTGGTCGTTCCAGATGTTGATGGGCGCGCCGATCGCCCGGTTGCCGATGGTCATGACGATGGGCAGGCCGAGCCCGGCGGCGTTGTAGACCGCCTCGGTCATGAACAGCAGTCCCTGGCTGCTGGTCGCGGTATAGGCGCGCGCCCCGGCCGCCGAGGCGCCGATCGCCACGCTGAGCGCGGCGAACTCCGATTCGACGTTGATGTATTGGCAGTCGCCCAGCGCGCCGTCGCGCACGAGCGTGCTCAGCCGCTCGACGATGTGGGTCTGGGGCGTGATCGGATAGGCGCAGATCACCTCGGGGCGACATAGGGCGATCGCCTCGGCAACGGCGAATGATCCTTCGATCTGCTTGAGCATCGCCAGCCTCTCGTTCTGTCTCGCGCCTAGTTGGTCCTGATCGAATCGTAAGCCTTGGCGGCGGCCCGGGCGTTGCCTTCGCCGATCTTCCCCGGGAATTTCTCGCGGATCGCCGCCTCGACCGATTCGAGCTTCACGCGCCGCGTCACGGCGGCGAAGGCGCCGAGCAGCGCCGCGTTCGGGACCGGTCGGCCGACATACTCGCGCGCCCATTCCGTGGCCGCGACGGTGCAGATGTGATGTGGCGGAAAGCGCGTCACATAGTCGCCGAGCCCGAGGTCGCGGTAGCTCCGGGTCGTGTTGATGAGGAGATAGCCGCGGGTGTCGAGGCCGCTGAACAGGTCCACTTGGTGCAGCAGCGTCGGGTCCTGGACGATCAGCGCGTCGGGCGTCATCACCGGCTCGCGCAGGCGGATTTCCTTGTCGTCGATACGGCAGAACGCGACCACCGGCGCGCCCATGCGCTCCGAGCCGAAGCTGGGAAAGGCCTGGGCGTGCTCGCCTTCGAGAAAGGCGGCGACCGACAGCATCTCGGCGGCCGAAACCACTCCCTGGCCGCCCCGGCCATGTATGCGAACCTGGAACATGCGATCTCCGAACCCTCGTTTCGCGCGGCGCGATTGCGTCGAGGGCGTTTGATTTCACGTCGGCGCCCGGAGGACGTCGACAAGGAATCTACCGCCGGATCGCGTCGCGCATCTTGATTTGAGTCAACGTGCGAATCCGCGCGGCGCGCGGCGCGGCTCGCCTCAACTTTTCAGCACCATGACCCGCACGTCGCCCTCGCGCGCGAGCACGTTGACGGTCACGTCGGTCCCGTAGCGGCGCAGCAGAAGATCGACGCGGTTCTCGCCCAGGCGCAGACCGCGGATGCACACTTCGTCGAGAAAGGCGGGCAGCATGGGTTGCGTCAACTGGACGACGCCGGCGGCGTGGTCGCATTCGAGGCCGAGGCAGGCCTGGAGAAAGGTGAACGGCGTGACGCTCGCCCAGGCCTGGGGCCAGCAGGCGACGGGGTAAAGCGTCGGCCTTTGGTGCGCGCGCTGCGGGAAACCGCAAAACAGCTCGGGCAGACGGTGCAGGTCCATATAGTTGGCCGCGCCGGCGATTCCTTCGACGATGCGCATCAGCTCGGCCTTGAGCCCGTAGCGCGCGAACCCCAGCGCGATCAACGCATTGTCGTGCGGCCAGACCGAGCCGTTGTGGTATGACATCGGATTGTAGCGCGGCTCGCCCGTCGCGACCGTGCGGATCCCCCAGCCCGAAAAGAAATCGCGCCCCAGCAGCGTTTTTGCCACTCGGGCCGCGCGGTCGGGGCGCGCGATACCGGTGAACAGCGCATGACCCGCGTTCGACGCCTTGACCCGGCAGGGGCGACTTTCGCCGTCGAGGGCGAGCGCATAGGTGCCGAGATCGTCGCACCAGAAGGCTTGATCGAACCGCTCGCGAAGGGCCGCGGCCTGGCGCTCGAAGGCGGCGGCGTCCGCCTCCTTGCCGAGCGCGCGGGCGAGCCGGGCGGCGGACTGCTTGGCGGCGAAGACGTAGCCCTGCACCTCGCACAACGCGATCGGCCCGGTGGCGAGCGAGCCGTCGGCATGGAACACCGAATCGTCCGAGTCCTTCCAGCCCTGATTGTGGAGCCCGCCCTCGGCGCGGCGGTCGTAGCGGAGAAAACCGGCGCCGTTCGAATCCCTCTCCCTGTCGATCCAGTCGAGGGCGGCGATGATGTTGGGCCAAAGCCGCGCGATCGTATCGAGATCGCCCGTGCGCTCGTGGTAGAGGCCGGCGAGCATGACGAATAATGGCGTCACGTCGGCGCTGCCGTAATAGCGCCGGAAGGGCACCTCGCCGAGCCGCGCCATTTCGCCCGACCGGATTTCATGGACGATTTTCCCCGGCGACGCCTCGGCTTCGGGGTCCTCCTCTTGCGCCTGGGTCGCGGCGAGGAAATTGAGCACGCCCCGCGCGATCGTGGGATCGAGCCACAGCATTTCGAGCGCGGTGATGATGCCGTCGCGGCCGAACACGGTGCTGAACCAGGGAATGCCGGCGTAAGGGTAGGGGCCGTGCGGCGTTTCCGTGATCAGCATGCGCAGGTCGGCGAGCGCGCGGCACAGCACCTCGTTGAACAGCTCGTTCGAGGTCTCGACCGTCGACTTGTTCGCCACCGAGCGGCGCATCGCGCGCCGCGATTCGCGCATGCAAGGGAAGAAAAGCCGGGGCGTCCGCGGGTCCGCGCCGTCGCAGGTGACGGTCACGAACACGGTGGCGCGTTCGTCGGGATCGAGAACCAGATCGAAGACCGCGGCGCTCTTCTTGAGGGACGTGGGCGCGGGAGCGAAGGCGATCGCGGTGGTCCGCTCGATCTCGTCGACGCCCAAATAGCGGAACCGCACGACATGCTCGTCCGGCTGGTCGATGTCGACCGCGCCCCGGCGCGGTCGCGAATGCCCGCGCACCTCGAACACGTCGGCGAAGTCGGCCGCGAAGTCGATGCGAAGTCGAATCTTGTGGCGCTCGAGCCCGAAGTTGCGCAGGCGAAGCCGCTCGTAGCAGGCATTGCGCCACAGAAACTTCGCCCGGCCGATATGGATCGTGTCGCGCCGCAGCACGATCTTTCCCCGCCGCGAGATGTCCGGGTTGGCGAGGTCGGCGGCGAGAAGCGTGTTGTCGTCCTGGACGGTCGAGGACAACAGCAGTAGGCGGTGGTTGTTGAGCGTCAGCCTGAAATGCGACAGATGGCGCGTGTCGCCCCGGAACAATCCCTCGGGGTTGCTTTCCGAGCCGAGAATGTCGCCGTAGTGGTCGAACACGGCGAAGATATCGTCGTGCTTGAGGGTCCGCGGGCGGCGCTCGAGAATCGACGAGGTCGCCGGAATGTAGAACTCGGGCGCCGGTTGGCGCGGCGGCGCGGCGACCGGCGACGGTTGCAGGGGAAGCTCGCGGGGCGGCATGCGCGGGCGCCGTTCTCTCAGGCCACCGCCGTGACGACCGGCTCGGCGGCGAGGAGTTGCTCGTACAAGGCGATGTAATCCGCCGCCATGCGTCGGGCGGTGAAGCGCTCCTCGAAGCGCGCCCGGATGCGCGCGCGGTCGAGCGCGGCCGTCCGTTCGACGGCGTGGACGGCGGCGCCCTCGTCGGTGACGATGAACCCGGTCACCCCGTCCTCGATCACCTCGGGCACCGCGCCGCAAGGGTATGCGACGGTCGGCGTTCCGCAGGCCATCGCCTCGATCATGACGAGGCCGAAGGGCTCGGGCCAGTCGATCGGGAACAGAAGCGCGCGCGCGCCACCAAGGAAGTCCTCCTTCTCGGCCTCGCCGATCTCGCCGATGAACTCGACCATGGGCGTATCGAGCAGCGGTTTCACGACGCTCTCGAAATACGCACGGTCGACGCGGTCCACCTTGGCCGCGATCTTGAGGGGAAGTCCGGCGGCGCGGGCGATGCGGATCGCGCGGTCGGGTCGTTTTTCGGGCGAAATGCGTCCCAGAAACGCGAGGTAGTCGCCGCCCGGCCCGGGGCGGTAAAGATTCTCCGGCAGGCCGTGATAAACGGTGCCGAGCCAGCGAACGGGGGGCATGGGCTTGCGCTGGGCGTCCGAGATCGAGACCAGCGGCATATGCGCGTGGCGGCGGTAGAACGCCGCGACGTCGGGTAGGTCGAGCCGCCCGTGAAGGGTCGTCACCGTTCGGTCGGCCAGCGTCCGGAATACCGGCATATGCACGAAGTCGAGGTGGAAGTGAAAAATCTCGAACTCGTCGGCGCGCGCGGCGACGTCCTCGATCATCGAGACATGGTATGGCAGATAGTCGTTGACCCCGGGGGCCAGCCGCAGCGCCTCGGGCACGCAGGGGATCAACCGGGCCGAGGTTCGCGAATCGCCGCTCGCGAAAAGCGTCACCTCGTGTCCCATGGCGACCAGCGCCTCGGTCAGGTGGGAAACGACGCGTTCCGTGCCTCCGTAGAGTCTCGGCGGAATGGCTTCAATCAAAGGCGCGATCTGCGCAATTTTCATGATGTCCTCCCTTCCGTATCAGAAGCAAGACGGGTTCGGTCCGGATTATCCGCTGTGGTGGGTTCGAGTCTCGGTATCGACCGCGATGAACGAAACCTCCCACCTCGATATGTGAGACGAGACGCCGTTGTACAAGGGGCGCCGCCCGGGGCGTCTCGGGGCGGCCATGGGCGCGGGCGCGATTCAACCAGCCGGACAAGGCTCTTGCGCGAAGTTCGACGCGAGTTCAATTTATGGCCGCCTGACCGGCCACGCCGCATCCGAACGCACTGATTGGGTCCAACGATGAATCGCCTTGAAAATGAATCGCCTTGAAATTCGCGCCGCCGTTTCGCTGGCGATGGTTTTTTCGGTCAGGCTTCTCGGCCTGTTCATGATCTATCCGGTGTTCGCCGCCTATGCGCGGCATCTCAACGGCGCGACGCCCGCGCGGATCGGCCTTGCGCTCGGCGCGTACGGACTCAGTCAGGGACTTTTGCAAATCCCCTTCGGGTTGCTCTCGGACCGGATCGGACGCAAGACGATGATCACGATCGGCTTGGCTTTGTTCGGGATCGGCAGCGTGATCGCGGCGGTTTCCACGACCATCGACGGGGTGATGATCGGCCGCGTGATCCAGGGGACCGGCGCGGTCGGATCGGTGATCCTCGCCCTGGTCGCCGATCTGACGCGCGAGGAGAGCCGGACCAAGGCCATGGCGGTCGTCGGGCTGACGATCGGCCTGTCCTTCATGGTGGCGCTCGTCACCGGTCCGATCTTCGCCGGCCTGATCGGCGTTTCGGGCATTTTCTGGCTCATGGCGGGACTCGGCGTCGTCGGGATCGCGATCACCTATTGGGTCGTGCCGACGCCGCGCCGCATCCTGGCCCATCGCGACGCCGAGACGGTGCCGTCGCTGTTCGGCTCGGTGTTGCGCGACCGCGAGCTCCTGCGGCTCGACTTCGGCATTTTCGCCCTTCACGCGATCCTGACGTCGAGCTTTCTGGTCATGCCCCGGATCCTCGGCGACGCCTTCGCCGTCACCAGCGAGACTCAGTGGACGATTTATCTGCCGGTTCTCGTGGTCGCGGTGGCGCTAATGATCCCGGCGATCATCGTCGCCGAGAAGTACCGGCGGATGAAGGGGGTCTTCGTGACGGCCATCGTCGTGCTGCTCGCGAGCCAGGTCGGGCTGATGCTCGATGCCCGGAGCCCGGCGGTCATCCTCGCCGCCATCGTCGCCTTCTTCACCGCCTTCAACCTGATGGAGGCGAGCCTTCCGTCGCTCGTGACCAAGGCGGCGCCGGCGGGCGCGAAGGGCACGGCGACGGGGGTGTATTCGAGCGCCCAGTTCCTCGGGATCTTCGTCGGCGGCGCCATCGGCGGCTGGGTCCACGGGCTCGCCGGCGCGTCCGGCGTGTTCGCGCTCGCCGCCGGGATCGCCGCGGTCTGGCTGGCGGTCGCGACGACGATGCGCAAGCCCGGCCATTATTCGACCTATCTCGCGCGGCTCGGCGACATCGCCACGGCCGACGGCAAGCGGCTGGCGGCGCGGCTCGGGCGGGTGCCGGGCGTCGTCGACGTCATCGTGGTCGCCGAGGAAGGCATGGGCTATCTCAAGATCGATCCCGATACCTTCGACGCCAGCGCGGTCGAGGCCATCATCGCCGAGGCCGGCGCCTCGGCGTAATCTCGTCTCGGTCCCGGTTCCTCCTCAGCCGTCGTCCTCGGCGACCGCGTCGCCCCAGGGGGACATGATCTCGGTGCAGCCGGCGTTGCGACCGCTCGCGTCGCGCTCGACGCCGCTCGGGCAGGCGAAGGCGAAGGGATAGACCGTCCGCCGGGCGCGGAGATGGGGAAAACGCGCGGCGAGCGCCGCGTGGACGTCCTCGGGCAGGGTCGCGTCGGCGATCACCACGTCGCCGCCGCTCGCGTCGATGCGCGGCGCGTGGAAGGCGGTTTCGAGGTCCATGGCGAAATCGGTCATGAACGACGTCAACTGGGCGACCGCCGGTAGGATCTTGCGCCCGCCCGAGGCGCCGAGCGCGAACCACGAGCCGTCGCCGCGCTCGGCGAGCACCGGGCAGATGTTCTGGAGGCAGCGCTTGCCCGGGCCGAGCGAGTTGGGCCGCCCCGGCTCGGGGTCGAACCAGAAGATCCCGTTGTTCATCAAAAACCCGGTCGCTGGCAGCATGGTCTTGGAGCCGAAGATCGAGAGAAGCGTCTGGGTCACGGCGGCCATGTTGCCGTCGCGATCGACGACGGCGAAATGGGTCGTGCAGCCGCGCAGGCCGCGCGCGCCTTCGACGTCGCCCATGATCGCCAACCGCTCCTCGTAGGCCGCGCGCAGGGCGGCGGCATAGGCGACATAGGCTTCCGCGTCGGCCGCCGTTCCGCGCGCGCCGCTCTCGCCGAGAAGCTCGAACACCCGATGCAGCGTGGGACCCGCGGTCAGCTCGGGTGTCGCGTGGACGGTGGCCCCGCCGTGCGCGATGGCGAGCGGTTCGACGATGCGCGCGCGGTAGGCGGCAAGATCGTCCCGGGAAAGGCGGCCGCCGGCGGCGCGCGTATCGGCGACGATCTCGCGGCCGATCTCGCCCTCGTAGAAATCGCGCGGGCCGCGCCGGGCGAGCCGCGCGAGGGTCTCGCCCATCGCGGCGAGATCGCAGCGTTCCTCGACGGTCGCCGTCCAGGCCGACATCGCCGGGTAGCCGTCGCGCAGAAAGACCTCGCGCGCGACCGGGTCGCGGTCGAGCTCCCGCGTCGCCGAGGCGATCATCAGGGCGGCGTACCAGTCGACCAAAAGCCCCTCGCGGGCGAGCGTGATCGCGGGCGCGAGCAGCTCGGCCCAGTCCATGGTGCCGAAGGCGTCGCGCGCGACGCCCATGCCGTCGACCAGCCCGGGGACGGCGATCGCGGTCGCGCCGCGCGCGTTCCGGTCCCCGGCCACCGTGGGCCAGGGGAACAGGCCGGTGCTCAGCCCGCCGTCGAGCGGGTAGTCGGCGGGGTCGAGCGCGGCCGGCGCGCGCATCCCGAAATCGACCACCGAGACGCGCTCCTCCCCGGCCATGCGGACGACCATGGCGCCGCCGCCGCCCGGGCCGCTCATCCAGGGTTCCAACACGCCGAGGGCGAACGAGGTCGCGACCGCCGCGTCGACCGCGTTGCCGCCCCGGGCGAGCACGCGCGCGCCGACCTCGGCGGCGCGGCGGTGCTGGGCCGCGACGATCCCGCCGGTCGAACGGACGGCGGGTTTGCGCGTGATCTGGGCGCGCGAGAAATTATCGCTCATCGGTGGTCTCCTTCGGCGAGCCTGTCCCGAAAACTAACAAATCCGAGTTTTTTGTTATCCAAGGATTCGCAAGTCCAATCGAATGCGAAAGAGTATAGAAGGTCGGAGAAGGTGGTAAAAGAGACGCGTTCCTCATTTATTCCGCGATTCCGGGAACCCGCTTTACAGTGGTGAGGGGCGCGGCTAGCATCTTCGGAGAACGACGAACGACGGCGGAATCGCCGCGTAAGCAAGGGCAGGAAAGCAGGGGCATGGCCAATGGCCGGTTCGGTTGCCGCCGAACGTCCGGTCCGCGAGATGGATCGGCGTAGCGCCGCCGCCAAGAGCGCGGTCGAGGCGCGGGAGGTCACCAAGGTCTTCGGCGGCGGCCAGGATATGGTCGTCGCGCTGGACGCGGTTTCGCTCACCATCCGCGAGAACGAGTTCTTCACGCTTCTCGGTCCCTCGGGCTGCGGCAAGACGACGCTGCTGCGGCTGATCGCCGGGTTCGAGCATCCCACCAGCGGGCAGATCCTTCTCGACGGCGAGGACATCAGCCTGCTGCCGCCGTTTCGCCGGCCGGTCAACACGGTGTTCCAGAACTATGCGCTGTTTCCCCATCTGACGGTCGCCCAGAACATCGCCTTCGGGCTCGAAATGCTCGACCGCCCCAAGGCCGAGATCCGCGAGACCGTGACCAAGGTGCTGCGCCTGGTGCGCATGGAGGAGCTCGCGAAGCGGCGCACGAGCCAGCTTTCGGGCGGCCAGCAGCAGCGCGTCGCGCTCGCCCGCGCGCTCGCCCCCCGGCCCAAGGTGCTGCTTCTCGACGAGCCGCTCTCGGCGCTCGACCTCAAGCTCCGAAAGGAGATGCAGATCGAGCTGAAGCGCTTGCAGGACGAGACCGGCATCACCTTCGTCTTCGTCACCCACGACCAGGAGGAGGCGCTGACCATGTCGGACCGGACCGCGGTGATGAACCAGGGCCGGGTCCTTCAGATCGGCGCGCCGCGCGAGATCTACGACCATCCGTCGGAGCGCTTCGTCGCCCATTTCATCGGCGAGACCAACTTTCTCGCGGCCGAGTATCTGGGGCGCGAGAACGGCCGGGCGCGGGTGCGGCTGGCCTCGGGCGCGGTGGTCGCGGCCTCGCTGCCCGATGCCGACCTGCCTCCCGGGCCGGTCAGCCTGGTCATCCGCCCCGAGCACGCGGGGCTCGTCGCCGATCCGGCGAAGGCGGTGCTGAGCGGGCGGCTCGAGAACGTGGTCTATTTCGGGACCGATACCCACTATCACCTGCGGCTCGCCGACGGCGATCGCTTCATCGTCCGGCGCCAGAACACGCGGGACGGCGGCGTCGACTTCGCCCCGGGCGCGGAGCTCGGCATCACGGTCGGCGACAACGCGGCGCAGATCCTGAAGGATTGAGATGACCTCGCCCACGGCCATGTCCGCGACCGTTTCCGTCTCCGACCCCGCCGCCGAGGAGGTTCTGCGGACGGCCCAGCGCCGCAAGGTCTGGAAGCGCTGGCTCCTGGTTTCGCCGGCGCTGATCATCATCGGCGGGATCGGCATCATGCCCCTGTCGATCATCCTTCTCTATTCGCTGCTGGAACCCGCCGAATACGCCGGCGTGATCTGGAAATTCAGCCCCGAGGCCTGGATCAACCTGATCTTCGAGCGCGACATGTTCGACGGGACCCTGGCGCTCGCCGACGCCAATATCGCGATCTTCACGCGCTCGATCGTCCAGGCGGCGCTCACCACTGTCAGCGCGCTGATCATCGGCTTTCCGACCGCCTATTTCATCGCCACCCGACCCGAGAGGCAGCGCAACGCCTGGCTGTTCCTGATCACGATCCCGTTCTGGACCAACCTGTTGATCCGCACCTTCGCGATCATGCTCCTGGTGCGCGACCAGGGCGTGATCAACAACGTGCTGATCGGAATCGGCGTGATCGACAAGCCGATCGAGATGTTGTTCACGAACTTCGCCGTGGCGTTGGGGCTGATCTACGTCTACCTGCCGTTCATGGTGCTGCCGCTCTACGCCAGCATGGAGAAGCTCGATTTCCGCATCGTCGAGGCGGGGTACGATCTCTACGCCACTCGGTTCGCGGTGCTGCGCCGGGTGATCGTGCCGCTGGTCAAGCCCGGCATCGTCGCCGGCTGCATCCTGGTGTTCATCCCCTCGATCGGCGCCTATGTGACGCCGCGGCTCTTGGGCGGCGGCAAGCACATGATGCTCGGCAACCTGATCGCCAACCAGTTCGGAACCGCGCGCAACTGGCCGCTGGGCTCGGCCATGGCGCTCATGCTCATGGCGCTGGTGATGATCGCGCTGGTGTTCTACGTGCGCAACGCGACCGCGAAGGAGCCTGGCCATGGCTGAGGCCGTCGCCCCGCCCGCCCGCACCTTGCCCGCCATCCGATCGCGGGGCCGGAGCTTCGACGTCCGACACATGCCCGGGTTTTCGGCCGTCGCCTGGTTCTGCCTGGTGGCGCTGTATGCGCCGATGCTGGTGCTGGTGATCTTTTCGTTCAACGCCAACCGGTCGGTGACGCTCTGGACCGAGTTCTCGCTGGATTGGTACGCGAAGGCGATCAACAACCAGGGCATCCAGCAGGCGACGCTTCTCTCGCTTCAGGTGGCGATCATCGCGACCGCGATCGCGACCGTGGTCGCGACCATGGCGGCGCTCGCGACCACCCGCACCGCGCCCTATCGCGGCCTGGCCGCCATCTACGCGATCATCAACCAGCCGCTGATGGTGCCCGAGATCGTGACCGCCGTCGCGACGCTGGTGTTCTTCGCGCTGATCAAGGAGGCGACCGGCGTCACGGGCGTCGGCTACCTGATTCTCGCGCACACGGTTTTCTGCATCCCCTTCGCCTATATGCCGATCCGCGCCCGGCTCGAGGGGATGGACTTGACCTACGAGATGGCGGCGGCGGATCTCTACGCCACGCCGTGGCGGACCTTCCGCCGGGTGACGCTGCCGCTCCTGCTGCCCGGCATTCTCGCCGGAGTCATGTTGTCGTTCGTGATTTCCCTGGACGACGTGGTGATCAGCCTGCTGGTCTCGGGACCGGGGCAGACGACGCTGCCCCTGTACATCATCGGCCAGCTTCGCCGGGGCATCACGCCCGAGATGAACGCGGTCTCGACGATCTTTCTCGCCGTGTCCATCCTGCTGGTCACCCTGTTCTTCGTGTTCACAAGAAAGAAAAAGTAGGCTCGCGCAATCGGAACCATGCATGGGAGGAAGACGATGAAAAGGAACCTGTTGGGCGCGGCCCTGGGCATCGGGGCGATGCTCGTGGCCGGCCAGGCGATGGCCGAGGGGCAGTTGCACATCTTCAACTGGGGCAACTACACCAACCCCAAGCTCCTCGAGAAATTCTCGAAGACCTATGACGTCGAGGTCACGCTCGACGGCTACGACTCCAACGACGCGATGCTCGCCAAGGTGAAGGCCGGGGGGTCGGGCTACGACATCGTCGTGCCGTCGGACTACATGATCAAGGTCATGATCGACGAGGGCCTGCTCGAAAAGACCGAGCCCAATCAGCTCGAGAACTTCAAGTACATGAAGAAGGACTTCGTCGACGTCTACTTCGATCCGGGCCGCCATTACACGGTCCCCTGGCAGTGGGGCACCACCGGCATCTCGGTCAACACCAAGTACTACAAGGGCGACATCAACACCTGGGCCATGGTGTTCGATCCGCCCGACGAGGTGAAGGGCAAGATCAACATGGTCAGCGAGATGACCGACGTCATCGCCGCCGGCCTCTTCTACCTCGGCTATCCCCAGTGCAATTCGAACAAGGAGCAGCTCAAGGCCCTCAACGCCATGCTCCAGAAGGCGAAGAAGAACTGGCGGACGATCGAGTACGGCGTGATCGAGAAGCTCACCTCCGAGGACGTCTACGTCTCCCATAACTGGAACGGCGCCTCGATGCGCGCCCGGCTTCAGGTGCCGACCATCAAGTACGCCTACCCCCGCGAGGGCATGGTAACCTGGATGGACAACGTCGCGGTGCTCAAGGGCGCCAAGAACGTCAAGAACGCGCGGCTGTTCCAGAACTTCATCATGGACCCGGAGAATGCCGCCCTGATCTCCAACTTCGCGCGCTACGCGAACGGCATCGAGGGAAGCGAGAAGTACATGGACCCGGAAATGGTGAAGGCGCCCGAGATCGTGCCGCCGGCCTATTACAAGGCGACCTTCATTCCGCCTTGCTCGCGGCAGGTTACCGAGTACTACACCAAGATCTGGAACAACCTTCTGAAGTAGTCCTCGCGCGGGACTTCGGGGCGTCCGGGCGGTTTTGGCCGCCCGGCGTCGCCTATGAAAGGAAAGGGAAATGGCCGACCTCGATCTCTGCTACATGTCGGCCACCGAGGCGTTGCGCCGTTTCCGCGACCGCAGCCTGTCACCGGTCGAGCTGATGGAGGCGGTGATCGCGCGCGCCGGCGAGGTCGAGCCCGGGATCAACGCCTTTACCTACACCTTCTTCGACGAGGCGCTCGCCCGCGCGCGCAAGGCCGAGGCCCGCTATATGAAGACCGACGGCCGGCCGCGCGCCCTCGAGGGCCTGCCGATCGCGATCAAGGACGAGAGCTACATCAAGGGCCAGCCGACGTCGAACGGCTCGCTGGTCATGCGCGACTTCGTCGCCGAGACGACCTCGCCCCACAACGAGCGCATCCTGCGCGCCGGCGGCATCGTTCATGCCCGGACCGCGACGCCCGAATTCTCCTGCGCGGGCTATACCAACTCGCGGCTTTGGGGCGTCACCCGCAACCCGTGGAACCCGGCGTTCACCCCCGGCGGCTCGTCGGGGGGATCGGCCGCCTCGCTCGCGGCGGGCACGAGCGCGCTCGCCACCGGCTCCGACATCGGCGGCTCGATCCGGATTCCGGCCTCGACCTGCGGGCTCGCGGGCTTCAAGCCGCCCTACGGGCGCAACCCCGACGATCCGCCCTTCAACCTCGACTTCTACTGTCACACCGGGCCGCTCGCGCGCCGGGTCGCCGACGCGATCATCCTGCAAAACGTCATGTGCGGCCCGCATCCCAAGGACATCTCGACGCTCCGGCCCAAGCTGCGCCTGCCGCTGAACTACAAGCCCATCAAGGGCTGGAAAATCGCGTACTCGATCGATCTCGGCTTCTTCGAGGTCGATCCCGAGGTGCGCCGGAACACCGAGCACGCGCTCGACGTTTTCCGCGATCTCGGGGCGACGGTCGAGCCGGTCGACCTCGGCTGGACCCGCGAGGCGTTGGAGGCCGGCATCGCCTATCTCGAACATATCTTCGGGGCGTTCATCGGCGAGTATCTCGACGAGCACGCCGACGAGCTGACCACCTACGCCCGCGCCTTCGCCGAGCGCGGGCGCAGGTCGGACGCGCGGGATTTCCTGCGCTCGCTCGAGGTCGCGGGCGAGATGTACAACACTCTCGGCCCGATCCTGCACAAGCATGACCTGTTCGTCTGCCCGACGACCGCGCTGCCCGCCGTGGCGGCCGATTTCGACCAGTCGCGCGATACCGTCGCGATCAACGGCAAGACGGTCGATCCGATGCTCGGCTGGGTGATGACGCTGCCGTTCAACACCCTGAGCCGCTGCCCGGTGCTGACCCTGCCCTCGGGGCGGGCGTCGAACGGCGTTCCCACGGGCATTCAGCTCGTCGCCAAGACCTACCGCGACCGGGACGTGTTTCGCGCCGGCATGGCTTATGAGGCCGCCGATCCCTGGTTCGCCACGAGCGAGACCCGCCCCGCGCTTTGATCCGCCATCGCCGCGTCGCCTGGAGTAATGTGACGGGACGTATGCAAGCGGCGGCCCCGGTCGGGGTCGCGCCGAACGGAGGCCATGGGGTGACCAAGCGCGAAGATCGGATCGCGGCGACGCTCGCCGAGGCCGCTCGCGTCGCCGCGACGGCGGAAGCGCCGCCCCGACGTTCGGAGGGACGGCGTCTCCGGTTCCGCATCGCCGCCGGGCTCGCGATCGGGCTGGCGCTGGTCGCGGCTTATTGGTCGATGGCGTCGACGGGGGCGTTGGATACGGTCCTCGACGGCGAGGCTTTGCGGGCCTGGATCGCCGATCTCGGCCCCTGGGGGCCGTTCATGATCATCGTCCTTCTCGCCGCCGCGATCGTGTTGAGCCCGATCCCCAGCGCGCCGATCGCGCTCGCCGCCGGGGCGGCCTACGGCCACGAATGGGGCACGGTCTACGTGGTGATCGGCGCCGAGCTGGGCGCGTTGATCGCCTTCGGCATCGCCCGCCTGGTCGGCCACGAGGTCCTGCGACGCTGGTTCGGCCCGAAGATCGACATGGGCCTGCTCGGCTCGCAGACGGCGCTGATGGCGGTCGTGTTCGTCTCGCGCCTTCTGCCCTTCGTCTCGTTCGACCTGATCAGCTACGCCGCCGGCCTGACGGCGCTCAAGGCTTGGCGCTTCGCGCTCGCGACGCTCGCGGGCATCATCCCGGCGAGCTTTCTTCTCGCCCATTTCGGCGGCGAGATGGCCTCGGCAGAAGGACGTCGGATCGCGTTCGCCATCGCCGCGCTCGGCGGGCTGACGCTCGTGCCGCTGGCAATCGGCGCGGTTCTGCGTCGCCGGCGTCTCGCCGCGCGCGCCGCCGGCGACGGATCGGAGGCCGACGAGCCGGAGGCGTGAAGGACGTAGGTCAACGCGAGAGGAGTTTCTTTTTCTCCTCGAACTCCTCCTTGTCGATCTCGCCCTTGGCGAATCGCCGTTCCAGGATGTCGAGGGCGCTCGATCGGGCGCCGCCTTCCGTTGTCATCGACGGGGCGCTCGAGGAGGAGCCCCCGAGCCAACGGACGATCAACACGACCACGACAATCACGGCCGCCAAGACCGCGATCATCATGATGGGACCGAAAATCATGCCGTACCAGGGCATGTATCCCCAGGGTTCCATGGCGTCCCTTTCTTAGTGGATGGCTCCGTTCTCACGGCCGCGCGCCTTGTTCGGAGGGGCGGACCGTCGCGCGCAGCTTACCGGATTTCGCGAGCCTGGCGATGAGATAGATGGCGCTTTCCTCGCCCATGTTCAGCGCCTTGGCGAGGCCCGGGGCATCGGTCTCGCCGTTTTCCTTCAGCCCGATCTCGACTAGGCAAGGGCCCCGTTCGTCGCCGTCCCGGTTCGTCGGGCCGTTAACGAATTCTCGTTGCGCTTGCCAGGGTTATGGAGTATTTCGCCAGGCATCCAGAGAGGCTCATGATAGCGGTAAGCGGCTTTTGCGCCGCCGTTCCCGCATGTCGATCAGAGGACGAATGCGATGGCGTCACGCCGGAAACCGATCGTTGCGCTTGTTCTGGTCATCGTCCTGGCCGCTGCCGCCGGGGTTTATTACCGCAGCCTTTCGGCGCCCGCCGAGACGCCCGGCGAGCTCACCCTCTATGGCAATGTCGACATCCGGGAAGCCGATCTCGCCTTCAATATCGCGGGCCGAATCGACCGCATGCTGGTCGAGGAGGGCGACACGGTCGCGCGCGGTCAGCTCCTCGCGACCCTCGATGAGGGGCGTTACAAGGCGGAGGTCGACGCCGCCAAGGCGCGGATCGCCGCGCGCCGCGCCGCGCTCAACCGGCTGCTCGCCGGCAGCCGCCCCGAGGAGATCAACAAGGCGCGCGCCGACGTCGAGGCGGTCAAGGCCGATCTGAAGGACGCGCGCGCCCAGCTCGAGCGAACGCGGAATCTGGCGCGCAACAGCTTCGCCTCGCAGCAGAAGCTCGACAGCGACCGCGCCCGGGTGGCGACCCTGGAAGCACGACTGAAGGCGGCGCAGCAGACCCTGACACTCGCGATCAAGGGGCCGCGCGAGGAGGATATCGCCCAGGCCCGGGCCGATTTTCAGGCGGCCAACGCGGATCTCGCCCTCGCCCTCGAATACCTCAAGGACGCCAAGCTGTTCGCCAAGGACGCCGGGACCGTCAAGACGCGCATCGTCGAGCCGGGCGCGGTGGTGTTGCCTCAATCGCCGGTCTACACGATCGCGCTCTCGGACCCGCTTTGGGTTCGCACCTATGTCTCGGAGACCAATCTCGGGCGCATCCGTCCGGGCATGAAGGCCGCGGTCTTCACCGACAGCGAGCCCGACAAGGCGCATGAAGGCTGGATCGGCTTCATCTCGCCGGTCGCCGAGTTCACGCCCAAGAGCGTGGAGACGCCGGAGATCCGCACCAATTTGGTCTACCGCCTGCGCGTCTACGTGAAGAACGGAGACGGGGCCTTGCGTCAGGGCATGCCCGTCACGGTCCGCCTGAAGATCGACGGCGGCGGCAAGAACGGGGCGGCCGGCGGCGCGAGCGCGGGCTGATGAGCGCGCTTTCCGCGACGGCGGACCCGGTCATCGAGTTCCGCGACGTCGTCAAGCGCTTCCGCGCCGCGGGGCGCGCGATCACCGCACTCGATCGCTTGTCGGCGCGGGTGGAGACGGGCCGGATCACCGGGCTGGTCGGCCCCGACGGCGCGGGCAAGACCACCTTGATGCGCCTCGTCACGGGGCTCCTCAAGCCCGACGAGGGCGCGATCACGGTGCTCGGCATGGACAGCCAGGCCGAGGCGCCGGCGATCCAGGCGAGCGTCGGCTACATGCCCCAGCGGTTCGGGCTCTACGAGGATCTCAGCGTCGACGAGAACCTCGGCCTTTACGCCGATCTCCAGGGGATTGTCGGCGCCGAGCGCGCGGAACGCTTCGATCGCCTCATGGATTTCACCGGCCTCGGGCCATTTCGCAAGCGCCTTGCCGGGCGCTTGTCGGGAGGCATGAAACAAAAGCTCGGGCTCGCCTGCACGCTGGTGCGTCCGCCTCGGCTTCTGCTGCTCGACGAGCCCAGCGTCGGGGTCGATCCGGTGTCGCGGCGCGAGCTCTGGTCGATGGTCCAAACCCTGATCGACGAGGGAATGAGCGTGCTGTGGAGCACCGCCTATCTCGACGAGGCCGAACGCTGTCACGAGGTTCTGTTGCTGAGCGAGGGGCATCTGCTCGACCAGGGACCGCCGGGCCACTTCAGCGCGCGAATCCAAGGGCGAACCTTCGCGTTGCCGTCGGAGGGCGTGGACAAGCGCGCCCTGCTCGGCCGGGCGATCGAAACGCCCCATGTGATGGATGCCGTCATCAAGGGCCACCGGGTGCATCTGCTGCTGGACTCGCGCGCCGACCGGGGCGCGGTCGAGGATCTGGAACGCAAAACCTGGGGCGAGACCGGCCGGCTCGTAACCGTGCCGCCGGCCTTCGAGGATGCGTTCATCGCGCTTCTCAAGGAGCGCCGGGATGCCGCCACCGAGACGGCGCCCGCCCCGCCGTCGCGCGCCGCCGACGGCGCCAGGCCGGCGTCCGGAATCACCGGGATCAACGGCGCCGGGGACGGACCGGTCATTCGCGTGGCCGGGCTGGCGCGGTCGTTCGG
Organism: uncultured Alphaproteobacteria bacterium; assembly: GCA_964531525.1. Lineage (GTDB taxonomy): Bacteria > Pseudomonadota > Alphaproteobacteria > JAAXGF01 > JAAXGF01 > CAYYWV01. Next base: position 25,363 of record CAZHDF010000013.1, read on the forward strand.
CCGGTTCCGGGCCGTCGACGGCATCGATTTCGAGGTCTCGAAGGGCGAAATTTTCGGCCTTCTCGGCCCCAACGGCGCCGGCAAGTCGACCACCTTCAAGATGCTCTGCGGCCTTCTGCCGCCGAGCGACGGCAAGGCGCTGGTGCTCGGGATCGATCTTCGCCGCGCGGCGGCGACGGCGCGCGGGCGGATCGGCTACATGGCGCAGAAGTTCTCGCTTTACGGCGATATGAGCGTGCTTCAGAACCTGCGATTCTTCGCCAGCGCCTACGGCCTTGCCGGAAAAATCCGCCGGGCGAAGATCGAGCGCGCGCTCGACGAGTTCGCGCTCCGCCCCTTCGCCGAGGCGAACAGCGGCGATTTGCCGCTCGGCTACAAGCAGCGCCTGGCACTCGCCTGCGCGATCATGCACGAGCCGGGGGTTCTGTTTCTCGACGAGCCGACCTCGGGCGTCGATCCCCTCGTGCGCCGGGAGTTCTGGTCGCGGATCAACGAGATGGCGGCGGCGGGCGTGACCGTCATGGTGACGACCCATTTCATGGAGGAAGCCGAATACTGCGACCGTATCGGCATCATCTATCGCGGCAAGCTGGTGGCCACGGGCTCGCCCGAGGCCCTGAAGGTCGAGCACAGGACGCCCGAGCATCCCGACCCGACGCTCGAGGACGCCTTCATCGACCTGATCGAACGCTATGACCGGGAGCACGCAGCATGACCGACGCCGCCACGACCCGCCCGCGCGCCGCCTCGGGGAGCGCGCGTCGCCGGCTTTTCGGCCTGATCCGCAAGGAATCGGTGCAGATCCTGCGCGATCCGAGCAGCATCTCGATCGCCTTCGTCCTGCCGATCGTCCTTCTCCTCATGTTCGGTTACGGCGTTTCGCTCGATGCCGAGCACGTCCCGGTCGCGCTGGTGATCGAGAACCCGACGACCGAGGCCACGAGTTTCGCCGCCTCGGTCTCCAATTCGCGCTATTTCGCGCCCGTGTTCATGCGTAATCGCCAGCCCGCCGAGCAGGCGCTGATCGCCGGCGAGGTCGATGCGGTGGTCGTGTTGCGCGCCGATTTCGCGCGCCGGGTCCATGGCGCGGAGGGCGGCGCGATTCAGGTGATCGTCAACGGAACCGACGCCAACACGGCGCGGATCATCGGCGGCTATCTCGACGGCGCGTGGCGGAAATGGCTCGAGCAGGATGCCCTCGACCATGGCCTTTCGCTGACGCCGCCGGTGGTCGTCGAGCAACGGGTCTGGTTCAATCCCGAGGTCCGCAGCCGGAACTTCCTGGTTCCCGGGCTGATCGCCATCATCATGACGCTGATCGGCACGCTGCTCACCGCGCTAGTGGTGGCGCGCGAATGGGAGCGCGGCACCATGGAGGCGCTGATGGTGACGCCGATCCGCATCGGCGAGATCCTGCTGGGCAAGCTGATCCCCTATTTCGTTCTCGGCATGGGCGGCATGGCGCTGTCGACGGCGATGGCGGTGTGGCTGTTCGGCGTGCCGTTTCGCGGCTCGCTCACGGTACTGGTGGGGATCTCGGCGCTGTTCATGCTCGCGGGGCTGGGCCTCGGGCTGTTGATCTCGACGCTCGCGCGCAACCAGTTCGTGGCGGGCCAGGTCGCGATCATCGTCGCCTTTCTTCCGGCGTTCATCCTGTCTGGGTTTCTGTTCGACATCGCCAGCATGCCGCCGGTGGTGCAGGCGATCACCCGGATCGTCCCGGCGCGCTATTTCGTGTCCTCGCTCCAGACGCTGTTTCTCGCCGGAACGATCTGGCCGATCATCCTCGTGGACGCGGCGGCGCTCACTCTGATGGCGGCGATCTTCCTGGGGCTCACCCGCCGCAAGACGCACAAGTCGCTCGAATAGGGGAAGAGACAGATGTGGGGCCGCATTCGGGCGCTGATCGCCAAGGAATTTCTCGCCATCTGGAAGGACAAGAGGAGCCGCGCCGTGATCATCGGCCCGCCGTTGATCCAGCTTCTGATCTTCGGCTACGCCGCGACCTTCGATCTCAACCACGTGGCGACCGCGATCTACAACGAGGACGCGGGCGCGCCGGCGCGCGATCTCATCGCCCGCTTCGAGGGCTCGCCGAATTTCGAGACCGTCGCCCGGCTGACGCGTGATTCGCAGATCGCCGAGGTGATCGACCCCCGCCGCGCGAGCCTCGTTGTCCATATCGGCCAGACCTTCTCGCGCGACCTGCGCGCGCGGCAGCCGGCCAAGGTCCAGTTGATCGTCGACGGACGCGAATCGAACACGGCGCTCATCATCCTCGGCTACGCCAACCGCATCGTCTCCCAGTTCAACCGCGACTGGACGCGCGGCCACGGTGGCGCGCCGCCGCCGGCGAGCCTCGTCGTGCGCAACTGGTTCAACCCCAATCTCGAAAGCCGCTGGTTCATCGTGCCGGGAATCGTCGCGCTTCTGACGCTCGTGGTCACGACGGTGGTGACCGCGCTTTCGGTGGCGCGCGAGCGCGAGGTGGGGACCTTCGAGCAGTTGCTGGTGACGCCGCTGCGCCCGGTCGAGATCCTGGTCGGCAAGTCGGTGCCGGCGCTGATCATCGGACTCGCCGAGGGCACCGTGATCATCGCGGTGGGCGTGTTCTGGTTCGACGTGCCCCTACGCGGCGCGATTCCGCTTCTCTACGCCGGGCTGTTCCTTTACGTGCTCGCGGTGATCGGCGTCGGGCTCATGATCTCGTCGCTGGCGCGGACCCAGCAGCAGGCGATCCTGGGCGCGTTCCTGTTCGTCGTGCCGGCGGTGATCCTGTCGGGCTTCGCCACGCCGATCGCCAACATGCCCGAGGCCATCCAGACCCTCACCCTGGCTAATCCGATGCGCTATTTCCTGGTTATCGTGCGCGGTACCTTCCTCGAGGATCTGCCGGCGGTGCTGGTCTATCGGCAGCTCTGGCCGATGGTCGCGATCGGGCTGGTCACGCTGGCCGGCGCGGGCTGGTTGTTCCGCCACCGCCTGTCGTGAGACGCCTCGGCCGTTCTCTCGTTATTGTGCAGCGCAATAACTCGTGATTTCCCGATTTTCGGGGAATTTTCTATATTTCCATGCGGGAATATTGCGAAGCAGCAAAAATCTCCCTACCTAAGAAGAGGGTCGCGTTCGGCCGTGTTCCGGGCGCTCGCCCCTGTCTCAGGAAAAGGCCGGCATCATGGACATTGGCGAAGACTGCATCGAGAATCGGACCTTCGACGAGATCAAGATCGGGGACAAGGCGAGCCTTTCGCGGACGCTCACCCGGCGCGATATCGAGCTCTTCGCCGTCATGTCGGGCGACGTGAACCCCGCCCATGTCGATCCCGAGTTCGCCAAGAGCGATATTTTCCACAAGATCATCGCGCACGGCATGTGGGGCGGCGCGCTGATCTCGACGGTGCTGGGGACCGAGCTTCCCGGCCCCGGCACGATCTATCTCGATCAGACGCTGCGGTTTCTGGCTCCGGTCGGCCTTGGCGACACGATCACCGTGACCGTGACGGCGCGCGAGAAGGACGCCAAGCGCAAGCGCGTGACCTTCGATTGCACTTGCGTCAATCAGGACGGCCGGCCGGTGATCGAGGGGACCGCGCTGGTCCTCGCGCCGACCGAAAAGATCAAGCGGCCGCGGGTGGCGTTGCCCGATGTACGGATCGAGGAGCGCGGCGCGAAGTTCCAGAAATTCATCTCCATGGCCGAGGGGCTCGAGCCCATCGTCATGGCCGTGGTCCATCCGACCGACGCCAAGTCGCTCGGCGGCGCGATCGCGGCGGCGGGCGCGGGGCTGATCACGCCTGTCCTCGTCGGTCCCGAGGCGCGGATCCGCGCGGCCGCCCGGGAGGCGAAGGTCGATCTTTCGCGTTGGCGTCTGGTCGACGCGCCGCACAGCCACGCCTCGGCCAAGGCGGCGGTCGAGCTCGCGCGCAAGGGCGAGGTCGCGGCGCTCATGAAGGGCGGCCTGCACAGCGACGAGTTCCTGCATCCGGTGGTGCGCTCGGGCGTCGGCCTGCGCACCGAGCGCCGGCTGAGCCATGTTTTCGTGGTCGATGCGCCGACCTACGACCGGCCGTTCTTTCTGACCGACGCCGCCGTCAACATCTATCCCGACCTCGCCGCCAAGCGCGATATCGTCCAGAACGCCATCGACCTCGCCCATGCCTTGGGGATCGCGACGCCCAAGGTCGCGCTTCTGTCGGCGGTCGAGACCGTGACTCCCAAGATCCCCTCGACCATCGAGGCCGCGGCGATTTGCAAGATGGCGGAACGCAAGCAGATCACCGGCGCGATCGTCGACGGGCCGCTCGCCTTCGACAACGCGGTCTCGGCGGACGCGGCGCGCGCCAAGGGGATCGATTCGCCGGTCGCGGGGCATGCCGACATCCTGGTCGCGCCCGACCTCGAGGCCGGCAACATGCTGGCCAAGCAGCTCGAATACCTCGCCAACGCCGAGACCGCCGGGGTCGTGCTCGGCGCCCGGGTGCCGATCGTGCTGACCAGCCGCGCCGACAGCATAGACTGCCGGCTGGCGTCCTGCGCCATCGCCGCCCTTCTCGACCGCCACGCTCGGCGCCGCGCCGCCGCGTGAGCCGATCGGGAGCCCCTCGATCGCCGAAATGCCGCCGGCCCGTCGCCGAAACGGTTGAAAACCGCCGCCGGGGCGGATAGGAAGCACGGGGCGGTCCATGCCGGCGGTGGCGCGCGGGCGCCCGGCCCCGCCCGTTCAATGATTTCCGCGTCGATGCGACGGTGGTCTCGCGACCCCGCCGCGCGCGCCGTTCGCGGCTCCGAGGGGGCCAAAGGATCAAACGTGAATATTCGCAATATCGCCATCATCGCTCACGTCGACCACGGCAAGACCACGCTGGTCGACGCGCTTCTCCGCCAGAGCGGCCTTTTCCGCGCCAACGAGAAGCTGGTCGAGCGCGCGATGGACAGCAACGAGCTCGAACGCGAGCGCGGTATCACGATCTTGTCCAAATGCGCCTCGGTCGAGTGGCGGGGCGTGCGGATCAACATCGTCGACACCCCGGGCCACGCCGACTTCGGCGGCGAGGTCGAGCGCATCCTCGGCATGGTCGATGGCGTGCTGCTGCTGGTCGACGCCGCCGAGGGGCCGATGCCCCAGACCAAGTTCGTCACCGCCAAGGCGCTCAAGCTCGGGCTCAAGCCGATCGTGGTGGTCAACAAGGCCGACAAGCCCGACGCGCGCCCGGACGCGGTCCACGACGAGGTGTTCGACCTGTTCGTGGCGCTCGAGGCGAGTGAGGCGCAGCTCGACTTCCCGGTTCTGTTCGCCTCGGCGAAAGAGGGCTGGGCGAGCGAGGACTCGGGCCGGCGCGGCGACGACATGAAGCCCTTGTTCGAGAAGATCGTCGCCTGCGTCCCGCCGCCCGAGGTGGCCGACGGCGGGCCGTTCCGGATGCTCGCGACGACGCTCGAGTACGACCCCTACCTGGGCCGCGTCCTGACCGGGCGGATTCTTTCGGGATCGGTGCGCTCCAACGCGACCGTCAAGGCGCTCGACCGCACGGGCAAAACCGTCGAGCAGACGCGGATCACCAAGCTGCTCGCGTTCCGGGGGCTCGCGCGCGCGCCGCTCGACGAAGCCCATGCCGGCGACATCGTCGCCATCGCCGGCTTCGGCGCGGCGAGCGTATCCGATACCCTGTGCGATCTCGACGTCACCGAAAGCCTGCCCGCCGAGCCGGTCGATCCGCCGACGCTCGCCATGATCTTCTCGATCAACGATTCGCCGCTCGCCGGGCAATCGGGCAAGAAGGTCACCTCGCGCCTGATCCGCGCGCGATTGTTCGCCGAGGCCGAGGGCAATGTCGCGATCCACGTTCGCGAGACCGGCGACAGCGATTCCTTCGAGGTCGCGGGCCGGGGCGAGCTGCAACTGGGCGTGCTGATCGAGACCATGCGCCGCGAGGGCTTTGAGCTGTCGATCTCGCGCCCCCGCGTGCTGACCCGCAAGGACCCCGAGACCGGAAAGACGCTCGAGCCCTACGAGGACGTGGTGGTCGACGTGGACGAGGAGCTCGCGGGCGTCGTGGTCGAGGCGATCAGCCGCCGCAAGGGCCGGATGGAGGAGATGCGCCCCTCGGGCGGCGGCAAGCTTCGCCTGCGCTTCGTCGCGCCGTCGCGCGGGCTGATCGGCTATCACGGCGAGTTCATGACCGAAACCCGGGGCACCGGCGTCATGAACCGGATCTTTCGCGAATACGGCCCCCACGCGGGACCGATCCCCGCGCGCCGCAACGGGGTCCTGATTTCGAGCGCCAACGGCAAGAGCGTTCCTTACGCCTTGATGAACCTCGAGGAGCGCGGCGCGCTGTTCATCGGCGCGGGCGTCCAGGTCTATGCCGGCATGATCATCGGCGAGAACAGCCGGGGCAACGATATCGAGGTCAACCCCATGAAGAGCAAGCAGTTGACCAACATCCGCGCCTCGGGCACCGACGAGGCCGTGCGCCTGACGCCGCCGCGCCGCATGTCGCTCGAGCAGGCGATCGCCTATATCAAGGACGACGAGCTGGTCGAGGTCACGCCCGCGACCTTCCGCCTGCGCAAGCGTCATCTCGACCCCCATGTCCGCAAGAAGGCGGCGCGGGCGGCGGCGAGCGCATAAGGGTCGGCCTCGAGATCACGTCACGTCCCGGGTCTCGCGCACGTCGAGCATGTCGCGTAGCGCGTCGCCCAGGAAGTTGATGCTGAGCACCGTTATCATGATGAACAGCCCCGGGAACACGCCCAGCCACCAGGCGCGCGAGATGAAGCTGCGCGCGTCCGCCAGGATCAGCCCCCAGGTGGGCGTGTCGGCCTCGACCCCGAGGCCGAGGAAGGAGAGCCCCGCCTCGGCGAGAATGGCGTAGGAGATGCTGACCGTCGCCTGGACGATGATCGGCGCCATGGCGTTGGGCAGGATATGCCGCCACATGATGCGCGCGTCCGAGACGCCGACCACCCGGGCGGCGGCGATGTACTGCTCCTCGCGGATCGTCAGCACCATGCCGCGCGCGATCCGGGCGAAGTCGTCGACGAAGGCGAGCGAGATCGCGACGATCACGTTCGAGAGCCCGGTGCCGAACACCGCCACCAGATAGACCGCGATGATGAAGTTCGGGAACGCCCACTGAAGGTCGATGTAGCGCATGATGACGGTGTCGATGAAGCCGCCGAAGTAGCCCGCGACGATACCGAGCGCGACGCCGGCCACGAGCGCGAGCGCGACCGTGCTGACGCCCACGAACAGCGAGATCCGGGTGCCTATGATCAAGCGGCTCAACAGGTCGCGGCCGAGATCGTCGGTGCCGAGCGGATGCGCCCAGGAGGGCGCGCCGATCATGTCGAAGTCCATCGCGGTCGGATCGTAGGGCACGATCAGGGGGGCGAACGCCGCCGCGAGAACCAGGATCGTAAGCACCACCAGCCCGATCAGCGCCTTCCTGTCGCGCAGGAGCTGGCGCAGCCACCGCCGGCGCGCGCCCGTGGGCGCATTGGGCGCGGCCGTCGGCTCGGTCTCGTCGACGACGATCGGCGCGGTCTTTTCCACCGGCGCCGTCATTGGTAGCGAATCCTCGGGTCGATCACCGTGTAGAGCACGTCGACCGCGAGGTTGGCGAACACGAAGATCGCGGAGACGGCGAGGATCGCGCCCTGCACGACCGGGTAGTCGCGGTTGAGGATGCCCTCGATCAAGACCCGCCCGAGTCCCTTGATCGCGAACACGTTCTCGACCACCACCGTGCCCGCCATGAGAAGCGCGAGCGCGATGCCCATGACCGTGATCACCGGGATCAGCGCGTTGGGAAAGGCGTGAACGGCGATCAGCGTTCTTGCGCTCAGGCCCTTGGAGCGCGCGACCTGCATGTAGTCGGTCTTGAGCACTTCGAGCATGGAGGAGCGGATCATCCGCGCGATGATCGCCGAGAACGGCGTGCCGATGGCGATCGCCGGCAGGATCAGATGCGACAGCCAGGGCCATAGCCCGGCCGAAAGCGGCGCATAGCCGATCGCCGGCAGCCATTGCAGGTTGGCCGCGAACACGATGATGAGAAGCACCGCGAGCCAGAAGTCCGGCATGCTGAGGCCGAGAAAGGCGAAGATCGTCACCGCGTGGTCGAGCGCCGAATGCTTCTTGAGCGCCGAGACCAGCCCGGCGGGCACCGCGATCGCGATGGCGATCACGAACGACAGCGAGGCGAGCGAGAGCGTGCGCGGCAGGGCCTCGACGATGATTCGCGAGACCTCGACCCGGCTACCGTAGATCGAGGCGCCGAGATTGCCCTGAAGGGTTTGCCAAAACCACTTCAGGTATTGCACGTAGATCGGCTGGTCGAGGCCGAACTGCCGCCGGAGCTCCTCGACCGCCGCCTGATCGCCGACGTCGAAAAGCATCGCCGCGAGCGGGTCGCCCGGGACCAGCCGCAGCATGACGAAGACCAGGGTCGCGACCGCCCACATGACGAGAATCGCCCCGATGCCTCGTCGGATCAGGTACTGGCTCATTTTTCGTTACGCACCAGGAAACATGGAAGCCCTTCGCGCCGGAAGCGGGGCCGTGGGGGCGGGCGCGCGGCCCGCCCCCTTGGACCCGGCGCCGGCGCTAGCCGACGACCGAAACGCGGTCGAGGTCGACCAGGCCCGGGATGCGGCTCTCGGCCGGGAAGTTGATCGACTTGCGATAGACCAGGATATCCATGGGATGGAACACGAAGGCGCAGGTCACCTTGTCCGAGGTGATCCGGTTGGCCTTCTGCACCAGCGCCTTGCGCTTTTCCAGGTCGGCGGTCTTGCCCTGGGCGTCGACCAGTCGGTCGACCTCGGCCTCGGAGAAGAAGCCGAACGGATACTTCGCCTTGTCGCGGCCGCGGCCGTTGAACTTGGAGGCGGTCTGCATCCAGTCGACGAGGGCGTCGTCGGGATCGAAGTCGCCGCCGCTGCCCAGCCGGCAGAGATCCCAGTCCATGGTGTCGAAGGCGTCGATCAGGACCGGGAAGTCCTTGGTGTCGAGCTCGAGCTCGATGCCCAGGTTGCGCTTGAGGATGTTCTGGATCACCTGCACCTCGCGGCGCGCCGACGGGGTGTGCAGAATCTTGAGCTTGGGGAAGCCCTTGCCGTCGGGATAGCCGGCCTCGGCCAGCAGCCGCTTGGCCTCGGCGAGGTCGTAGCGCTGCTCGCTGGTCTCGCCCAGGGTCTCGTCGAAGTAGAACCCCATCGCCGGGTTGATCGAGCCGTAGGCCGGCACGCCGCGCCCGAACTGCGCCTGCTTGATGTAGCGGTCGCGGTCGATCGCCTTGGCGATCGCGAGGCGGACCTTGAAGCCCTTCTCCTTGACCAGCTCGGAGAACGGCTTGTTGAAGTCGGGCACCCGGAACGGATCGCGCCAGGGGTTGATCCAGACGCTCTGGAAGCCCGGGCCCGGGACGGTGCTGACGGCGAGATCGGGGTTCGATTCGAAGCGGTCGACCAGCTCGGGCGCGACCGGGTTGCCGCCGATGATCTGGATATCGTTGGCCTCGATCGCGGCGGCGAGCGGCTCGGGGTCGATGATCGGCGTGATCGTCACCTTGTCGAGCTTGGGCCGCTCGGGGTCGTAATACTTGTCGAAGCGTTCGAGCACGATCGACTGGCCGAGCTGATGCGCGGTCACGCGGAACGGCCCGGTGCCGACCGGGGTAAGCCCGTACTGCGCGGTTCCCATGGCCTTGAGCGCGCCCCGGCTGACGATCGTCATGGCACGCCCGCTCGAGCGTTCGAGGGTCTTGGTCAGGAACGACGCCTGGGGCGACTTGAGCTTGATCTTGACCTTGTTCTCGCCGAGCTTCTCGATGCCCTCGATGTTCGCCACGACCCGCGAATGGATCGAGTTGGCGGGGTCCTTCGAGCGGTTATAGGTGAAGATCACGTCGTCGGCGCCGAACGGGTCGCCGTTGTGGAAGGTAACGCCCTCGCGCAGGTTGAAGATGTACTCGGTCCCGTCCTCGGACACGGTCCAGTCGCGCGCGAGGTCGCCCCGGGCGACGAGCTTCGGGTCGATATGGGTCAGCCCGCTCAGCACGTTGGACGCGATCTGGAACAGCAGCACCTGGTTGATGCGCGCGGGGTCCAGGGTGCGGAACTCGCCGACGCCCGCCCAGCCGGCGGCGATCTCGCCGCCGCTCGCGGCGGCCGCGGGCGCGATGCCGGCGCCCGGCAGCAGGTGCCAGGCGGTCAGCGTGCCGGCCGCCGCCATCAGGCGCAGCACCGTGCGCCGTTCGAGCGCCGGGCCGCTCAGGTCCTGGCGGCTCAGGCCGAACAGCGGGTCGGCGGGGTCGAAATCATAGGCGCGGCGAAGCTCGTCCTCGGCCGATCCCGGGCCGTTCTCCCCATGGCCCTTGCGATGCTTGATGCTCATTGTTTCCTCCTCTGTTGGCGTTTCGTTGTGTCGTCGCCCGGGAACCCCTCCTCTCCCGGGGCGTGTCGCTAGAACATGATCCGTTCAATCGGCACCGGCCCACTCCCCCGCCCGGCCACCCACGGGATCGTAGAATATGGG